>CACYDX010000170.1 GCA_902773255.1 Oscillospiraceae bacterium | reverse complement strand
GGATAATGATTACAAAAAACAGAAATATGATTTTGAATCCCTTGCCGGAGTTGGTGTAGCTTTCATGCTTGCCTGCGCCGTTGAAGGAAACTCTGAGCCGATCCTTGAAAGATATTGTGATCTTGTTGCCGTTGGTACTGTGTCCGATGTTATGCCGCTGAGAGGGGAAAACCGTTACATAGTTAAAAAAGGACTTGAAAAACTCAATTCCTCTCCATGTACCGGCCTGGAAGCCATGCTCAATGAGATATCGCCCGATAAAAAAACCGTTACTGCCGCTACAATAGGCTTTTCCATAGCCCCACGGCTCAATGCGGCAGGGAGACTAGGAGAGGTTTCCGTTGCAGAGGAACTCATCTCGTGTGAAGACCCGGAGAAGGCTAAAGCGCTTGCCTGCAAACTTGCCGAGCTCAACAGGAAACGTCAGGAGATAGGCGACAGAATCTGGCAGGATGCTCTGTCAAGGCTCGGTGATCTAGATCTGAACGCACCAATAGTTCTTTATGATGAAAGCTGGGAACCCGGTGTCATAGGTATCGCCGCATCGAGACTTGCCGATAAATACTCGCTTCCCGCCATTATGATCCACATAAAAGACGGTGTGGGAAAGGGATCATGCCGGAGCTCGGGCGGATTCAATCTCTATGACGCTCTGAGTGCATGTTCTGACGATCTTATTTCTTTCGGCGGGCACGCTCCAGCTGCAGGACTTAGAGTTCTGAAAGAGAAGATAGAGGATTTCCGGTGCTCTCTTACAGACTATTACATTTCTCACAAGCCTGAGCCACTTCCGGACGTAAACTGTGAGCTGTTGATCAAGGATCCCCTGCTGCTCAGTCTCGATAATGTTTCATCACTTGAGCTTCTCGAACCATTCGGAAACGATAATCAGAAGCCGCTTATGGTCCTGTACGGCGTCACACTCAGCTCGATTATCCCTGTCGGTGCAGCAAAACAGCATACAAAGATGATCGCAAATCTGAACGGGACCCAGTTTGACTGCATCTATTTCTCTCATACTCCCGAGGAGCTCGGCATATCTGACGGATGCACCGTCGATATAGCTTTCTGCCCGCAGATAAACGATTATAACGGCAGGACCGTTCAGCTCGGTATAAGTGCGCTGAAACTGCATGACGGATATGAGCTCTGCAGCGAGCTGCTCAGTGACCCGTCAGACGGTTGTCTTGAGTTTGCATCCGTTTTCACTCCGGATCGTCAGGATTTCATTAAGGCTTGGCGCACGGTTGAAAAAAACGGCTTCCGTGTGGGTTCAGACGTACGCTCTGTGCTCTCCCAGGCGCCGGAAGGAATGCCGGCGGAGCAGTTCTGCATCTGCCTGCTCGCTTTCTATCAGGCCGGTCTGCTGAGGAACAGCAGTGAAGAAAGCATCTTCGGCTCAGAAGTATGCATACCTGATACTAAAGCAGATCTGGAAAACACAAAAATTATTAAAATTCTTAAGACCTTTGCAGATAACAGCTGATCAAGGCGGAATAATATGGATGACACCAGTATAAAACCTTATACTCCTCTTGATCCCGATGCGATGTACGCCGAACTCGAAACCCGTCTCGAGGCTTCCGGCAGAAACTTCGATATCGGGCGGATACGTGCTGCCTATAACATGGCAAAGCGCGCTCATGAGGGCCAAAAGAGAAAAGACGGCTCCCCTTATGTTACACATTGTGTCGCCGCTGCCCAGATAGCGCTTGACATGGGTTTGGACGAGGATTCCATTGTTGGCACGCTGCTGCATGATATAATAGAGGACACCGAATTTACCCATGATGACATAGCCCGTGAATTCGGCAGCGCTGTTGCGGATCTCGTGGAAGGCGTCTCCAAGCTGACCCTTGTCCAGTATACGAGTAAGGAAGACGAGCAGATGGAAAACATGAGAAAGATGCTGCTCGCCATGGCGAAGGATATTCGTGTCATACTCATCAAGATAGCCGACCGTCTCCACAACATGCGCACCATGGCCTACCAGAGTACCGACAAGCAGAGGCTGAAATCGCTCGAGACCATGGAAATTTATGCGCCTCTTGCACACCGGCTCGGCATGCAGAGGGCGAAATGGGAACTAGAGGATCTGGCATTGCAGTACCTCGATCCGGAAGGTTACCGCGAGATAACCAACACCATAGCGGAAAAGATGCCTCAGCTGGAAGAGTTCATGGAGAACACAAAGAACAGGATCGAAGAGGTTATGCATGCGGAGGGCATACCCTGCACCGTCCAGCACAGGATAAAGCACATATACAGCATATACAGAAAGATGTATTCACAGAAAGTGGATCTGAGCGGCGTATTCGACCTTTGCGCCTTCAGAGTCATAGTTGACTCCATACCCGACTGCTATAACGCCCTCGGCCTGCTGCATTATATGTTCAAACCCGTCCCCGGCAGGTTCAAGGATTACATTTCAACGCCAAAGCCCAACATGTATCAGTCTGTGCACACGACCGTCATCGGCACAGAAGGAATACCCTTCGAGGTCCAGATACGGACGTGGGATATGCATTACACGGCTGAATACGGCGTAGCGGCACATTGGAAGTATAAGATAGGCGACTCGGCGACAGGCCTCAAATCAGGCGACGAGGAAAAATTCGCCTGGATAAGAAGACTGCTGGAAACACAGCAGGAATCAGACGCAGGAGACTTTATCCACGATCTGAAGGTGGATATGTTCTCCGACGAGGTCTTCGTATTCTCACCTAAGGGCGATGTCATAAACCTCCCAAGCGGGGCCACACCCATAGACTTTGCCTACAGCATCCACTCCGATATAGGCAACCACATGATCGGCGCCGTTGTAAACAGCAGGATAGTAAACCTCAACTATGTTCTCCAGAACGGTGATGTCGTTGAGATCCGCACCTCGAAATCAGCCCCCGGCCCGAACCGTGACTGGCTCAACATAGCCAAGAGCGGCTCCGCGAGGACCAAGATAAAGCAGTGGTTCAAGAGAGAGCGAAGAGATGAGAACATCATGCGCGGCCGCGAAATGCTCGAAAGTGAGTTCAAACATAACGGAATCACTCTCGACCTTCTCGAAAACGAGGCTGTATACTCTCCCCTGCTTACAAAGCTCTCGCTCCAGACGATCGATGATCTCTACGCATGCATCGGTTACGGAGGCATAACCGCCACTAGGGCCGCCCACAGGCTCAGAGACGAGGCTGCGCATCTCGGCACTTCCGACCGGAAGACAGCTCTGGACAAGGTGAACGAGGCCGCCGAGCGCAGGGAGCAGCAGGCAAAGCGTGAACAACATGCGATAAATGGGGTCCTTGTTGAAGGCATAGACAACTGCCTTGTGAAGTTCTCCCGCTGCTGCATGCCTGTTCCCGGCGATCCTATAGTCGGCTTTATAACGAGAGGTCAGGGAGTGAGCATACACAGGAAGGACTGCAGGAATTATCTCAATCAGTCCGCAGGAGACAACGAGGCCAGATGGATAAAGGTATCCTGGGCAAGCCAGATCACCAACAGCTATGTTACAACATTCACCATTGCCGCCAGAGACCGCAACGGGCTCGTTATGGATATTGCAACAGTCCTTAACTCGCTCAACGCAAAGGTGCGCACGCTGTCTGCAAGAACTACAGCCCCAGGAGAAGCCCTTACCGTTGTGACCCTCGAAGTCAAGAACGCAACGGATCTCAAATACATTATAAGCCGCATAGCCGCTATCCCCGGAGTAACCAACGTGACCAGAGCAGGAGGATGATTTAAATGAGAGCAGTTCTCACAAGAGTAAAAAGTGCTTCCGTTACAATAAACGGTGAAGTTACCGGCAGCATCGGGAAAGGATTTCTAATTCTGCTTGGAGTCCACGAGGACGACACGGAGACGGAAGCCAGAAAAATAGCCGATAAGATATGCGGTCTGCGCATTTTTGAAGACGATAACGGCAAGATGAATGTTAATCCTACAGATGCCGGAGCCCGCTTTCTCATAATAAGTCAGTTCACACTCTTTGCTGACTGCAGATCGAGACGCCCCGGTTTTTCTCATGCCGCCCGTCCCGACAAGGCCATACCGCTTTATGAGCTTGTTATATCCGAATGCAGAGCAAAAGGTTTTGAAGTTGAGACCGGTGAGTTCGGCGCAGAAATGTTCGTTGAATCTGTTAACGACGGACCGGTAACCATTCTTCTTGACACGAAGGAGCTCTGATATGCTTATAAAGACCATGCCCGTCGGTCATCTGGAGACCAACTGCTATATCGTCACCAATGAAGATACTCTTGAATGTGTGGTGATCGACCCGGGTGATGAGAGCAACACTATACTTGACTATCTTGAGGACAACCGCCTAAAGTGCAGGGCAATCCTAATAACTCATGGTCACTATGACCACACAGGCGCCGCAGAGGCTGTAGCCGAAGAGACCGGTGCCACTGTTTATATGAGCAAGGCGGACGACAAGCGGGTTATGAACTCGCATTCCTTTGTCTACTCTCTTCCGGAGAACGGTATCTACTTTGCTGACGGGGATGTTGTCAGAGCAGCAGGGATGGATTTTGAGATAATCGCCACTCCCGGGCACTCTGAGGGAAGCGTCACCATCAAATGCGGAGAAGCTCTCTTTACCGGAGACACTCTTTTCAAAGGCAGCTGCGGCAGGACAGACCTTGACGGAGGCGATACCGACACTATCCTCCGCTCAATAAAGAAGCTGTGCAGCCTTGAAGGAGACTTTGAGGTCTATCCCGGGCACATGGAAAGCAGCACTCTCATCCGTGAAAAGCTGCTCAACTATTACTGCAGGGTCGCCATGAGCAGATACTGAAAAGGACGGTCATCATGAAAGAACCTGTACTCGTCATCCTTGCCGCCGGGATGGGAAGCCGTTTCGGCGGGCTCAAGCAGATAACCCCGGTCGATGACTTCGGCCATTCAATAATAGACTTTTCTCTTTACGATGCCTACAGAGCAGGCTTCAGGAGAGTTGCCTTCATAATAAAGCACGACATTGAGTCGGATTTCAAGGCGAGAGTCGGCAGCAGGATGGAAAAGTATTTTGATGTAAGTTACGTATTTCAGGAGCTCGACTCTCTCCCCAAAG
>CACYDX010000169.1 GCA_902773255.1 Oscillospiraceae bacterium | reverse complement strand
TTCTTTTTTACTGTTGTCTGTTGGGACTCCTGCATTTTTATATCTCCAAATGACAAAACACAGAAAAATAATCTGCATTTTTATTTCTTTAACATTAGATTTTAACATAAATAAAAGCAACAGCCAAGTCATTTTGGAGTTTAGACCTGTGATGTTTTTTATGCTTTTGCAGCCTTAATTTCACTTTATACGAATTATCTTGTAAGCACGGCTGTTTTCTGCAATAATCGGAAGTGAAAGATCGAAGTGACTTGATTAAAGTGCTGGCTTCAGGCCGGAAAGGACGAATATGATAAACATCGGTATCATCGGGTGCGGAAACATCGCCCGATCCAGACATATTCCGGAATATGACTCGAACTCTGACTGTGTACTGACCGGATACTATAATCCGAACACTGCCAAAGCAGAAGAAATGGCGGATCGGTATGGCGGAAAGGTCTATGCCTCGGCGGAGGCACTTCTGGCAGAACCAATGATCGATGCCGTGTCGGTATGCACGTCCAATGATTCTCATGCAGCACTGTCCATAGCAGCAATGCGGGCAGGAAAGCACGTTCTCTGTGAAAAACCGATGGCCTGCTCTCTTTCCGAAGCGGAGGAGATGGTGCGCGTGGCAAAAGAGACCGGAAGGCTCCTGATGATCGGACTCAATCAGCGCTTCATGCCGGCGCACACGGAGGCGAAAGAATATCTCGAAAGAGGCGTTATCGGAAAAGTGCTGAGCTTCCGCACCACCTTCGGGCATGGCGGCCCCGAGATGTTCATGAAAGTGAAGGACATGAACAGCTGGTTCTTCAGGAAAGAAAAAGCAGCGATGGGCGCTATGGCGGATCTGGGCGTGCATAAGATAGACCTTATACACTATCTGCTCGGCGAGCGCACCGTGAGAGTAAGTGCAAGGCTGAACACTCTCGACAAGCGCAGCGACAGCGGCGAACTTATATCCGTCGATGATAACGCCATTTGTCTGATGGAGACGGAAAGCGGAGCACTCGGCACGGTGACTGCCTCATGGACCTATTACGGCAGGCCGGATAATTCCACCGTTCTCTTCGGAAGCAAGGGGATAATGCGGCTCTATGACGACCCGGAGCACTCCCTCATCATTAACCTCGCAGACGGTAATGTAATCACCGGCAGGGCAAGCCCGATGGATTTCCGGGCTCCCTCCGGAGTGATAGACTCATGGATAGAGAGCATAAAGGCGGGAAGAGTGCTCGAGGCGGACGGAGAGTCTGCCCTCGATGCAATGAAGACGGTTTTTGCCGCAATAAGCTCTTCCGAAACAGGAAACTGTATTAAGATATAAAAAACCACGCTCTAACAGAGCGTGGTTTTTATTGGTTTTATATCAGAGATATTACTCCGGGAGTTTCTCGCTCTTTTCCTGGAAGAACTCGCGCACCAGCTTGATGATCACCGGGCTGAGGGCCAGGATGGCGATTAGGTTCGGGATGGCCATGAAACCGTTGAGAGCATCAGCCAGGTTCCATGCATCGCTGAGGGACAGCGTGGCTCCGATGATAGCAAAGAGGATGAATACTATCTTGTAGCCGATGCTTGCCTTGGTGCCGAAGAGATACTCGAAGCAACGGGTGCCGTAGAGGCTCCAGCTGAGAACAGTGGACAGTGCAAACAGTGAAAGGCACAGTGCGAGGATGATGGATCCTACGCCGCCGGATAGTACGCTGCTGAGAGCCGCGGAAACTATAGCGGCGCCGCCGCTTGTGCCCCATGCAATCTCAACGCCGCCGGAGCAGACTGCGCAGAGAACCGTGAGAGCGGTAAGCGTGCAGATGACGATTGTATCGACAAATACTTCGAATATTCCGTAGAAACCCTGCTTCACAGGGTCAGTCTCGCTGGTAGCGGCATGGGCCATAGGCGCGGAGCCGAGACCGGCCTCATTGGAGAAGCAGCCACGGGCAATGCCCTTGGTTATAGATGTGGAGACAGTGATGCCGAATGCGCCTCCGAGCGCAGCCTCGGCGCTGAAAGCTCCCTTGAAGATCATGCCGAAGACCTGGCCGATGTGGCCGATATTGGCAAAGATGACAACCAATGTTGAGATGATATAGACCACTGCCATGACGGGAACGATCTTCTCTGTGACGGAGCCGATGCGCTTGATGCCTCCGAAGAGCACCAAAGCGACGATTACGGCAACTACAATACCGACTATCAGATTGCACAGAGTGAATTCATTGCCGGCAAAGGAGAGCATCGTTCCCTGAACGTTGCCGCCGAGGGCGTTGATCATGGAGCCGATGGCCTCGCCGATGGACTGCACCTGAGTTGCATTGCCGATGCCGAAAGCAGCAAGGAAGCCGAACAGGCAGAACAGAACGCTAAGCCAGCCGAAGCCTTTGCCGAGACCGTTCTTTATATAGTACATCGGACCGCCGACCCAGTCGCCCTTATCGTTGCGCTCGCGGTATTTGACTGCGAGGGTGACTTCAGCAAACTTGGTGCACATACCCACGAGGGCTGAAAGCCACATCCAGAAAACAGCGCCCGGTCCGCCTATAACTATGGCTCCGGTAACGCCGGCGATGTTACCCGTGCCGACAGTTGCCGCAAGCGCAGTGGTGAGAGCCTGCAGAGGCGTGACCTCGCCTTTGCCTGCCTTCTGCTTTTTGAACACCTTGCCTATGGTGTTCTTCATGGCATAGCCGAATTTCCTGAACTGCAGGAATCCGGTGCTGATGCTGAGGATCAGGCCGACGCCTACCAGCAGACACAGCACGACGGAACCCCATGCAATGTCATCCAGCCTGGTAATAAATTCGCTGAGTGTCATGTTTTTGTCCTCCTCAATAATTCTCGCCTATGAACTTGCTGCGAGCTGAAAAATGACCACGGGCTCCCCCGTTTAAGGAGAAGCCCGGCAAAAAGCATGAAGCATACTCATATAAATGAGTGCAAGCCCTGTCCTTTTGCCTGAGAGATTCGCCGTCGCATCATGCGCGGTCTTGCCCCTTCGGCCCTCACATCGTGTGTGAGCTTCTCCAGAGAGCGATCCCTCTGCAGTCTCTTTGCCTGAGAATGTTATTCCTTCGGCGGTACTTTTCATACTCTTTCCTGCAGAGTTCATCTCGCGTTCATATTTACTTTGCGATATGGTGACATAATAGTACAGTATTTTTAAATTTGCAAGTATTGCTGTTCAGTTTTCGTTTTTTTATTGCAAATGACCGAAAAACTGTCCGCATAAGTTCCGGATATTGAGTCAAATCACAATAAGCAGGCTGTTTTTCACTGCTGAACAGATAAGAACGCTGTCTGAAAACAGCACTTTTTATATTGAGGAGCATTCCTGATGAAAAAAACAGTATCAACTATTCTTCTGATCGTCATGTTCATGGCTCTGTGCTTTTCCGTTTCGGGATGCGCGGGAGAAGCTGCCAGCGTCTCTGATGCATCCGGCGCCGCTGTTTCGGACAGTGCGGCGCAGCAAGTGATCGAAATGATAAATGCCATCCCCGAGATGGCCGAGGATGGAAGCAACGCCTCGGAGGTCTACGATGCATATACTGCCGCACAGAGCGCCTATTTTGAGCTCAGCTATGATGAGATGAACATGGTGACTAATGTGGGGCGCATGTGGAAGGCCAGCGATGATTACTTCAACCAAGTAATGAACGTTCCCTCCGGGGAGACCTATGACTATGACAAGAGCGTTGCGGAAGCTGGTGCGCTCATGACGGGCACATGGTATGATTCCTCTTCCATTATATATAAGGACTACAGCTGCTGGAACATAGGCTATGACGGCACCGTCGTGACCCCGTTTTACAACGACCAGCCGCAGTATGTAAATTCTCTCGGCAACGGGGAGTATTATGTTCCGGATTACGGCACTGTCTATCCCGACTACAGCATGGGCGAGATGCGTCTTGCATCTGTTGAAGGTACCGGCTGCCTCATAAGCCAGACTACCATCGACAAGATGTTCGTAAAGGTGGAACTGACAGCGAAGAACGTCGCCGATTACTTCACCTTCGACCAGATCTACTCATATACCGATGAATGGGGCGACTCTGCAAACTATGCCGACAAGGGGCAGACCTGCTATGCGGCGATAAATAAAAAAGAAGGCACTGATCTGGTATATATCGGATCGGACGGCGCGCAGGTGGAGCTTTATTTGAAAAACGGCAAAACGACCACCTTCTACGGCATGGGGCTTTTCATCGTGGACGGCAAAAATGTCGCCATAAAGCGATTTGGCAGGGCAAAGGGCAGCCTCTACTTCGTGAAGAGTGAATATGTCTGGAAGACCGAGACCAATGACGGCATGGTTTCCGTCTATCTCAACGACGGCTCGATATACACATATTATCACGGTGACTATGCATTCGGCTGATCTCAGCCTGCATAAAGAGAAGTACCGCAAAGTCTGCGAGTGCAGTCTGCGCGGTACTTCTCTTTACTATCTCAGACCATCCTGTTTACAAGTCTTCCTATGTCCTCGATCTCAACTTCCACCAGATCGCCGGGTTTGAGCCATTTCGCATCCTTCTGCTCAAGGGCTACTCCCGACGGGGTGCCGGTATAGATCAGGTCGCCGGGCTCCAGTTTTATATATCTCGATGCGAATGCAACTATCTCCTTGCAGCTGAATATCATCTCGGAAGTGGATCCGTCCTGCCTAAGCTCGCCGTTGACATAGCTCCTGATCCTCTTTCCCGTCTCGGGATCAAAGCAGTCGGCAGTCACGATGAACGGTCCGCAGGGGCCGAAGCCCGGCATGGTCTTGCCGATAAGCCACTGTGATGTCATTTTCTGAGCCCTGCGGAGGGAAAGATCGTTTCCGCAGGTATATCCGAAGATATAGTCCCCGGCATCCGCCTCGTTGATGTTCCAGGCCGTCTTTCCGATCACTATCACAAGCTCCGCCTCGTAATCGTAACTGTTCTCCCAATAGGGCAGTTCCACATCCGCCCCGGAGGGGACTAGCGCGTTTCCGAATTTTGAGAAGAGTATGGGCGTTTCGGCCCTGACGAAGTTTTCTCCCACCCTGTCGGCATGTGACTTGTAGTTGAGCCCCACGCATACCAGCTTTTCCGCTTTCACAACGTTTGCAAACACCGGATCCGTGATCTCTGCACCGCGTCCTTCGGGCAAGGCGCCGGCGATGATATCCTCCATCATAAGCGGCGACAGGTCATAAATCCTCCCGTCCTTTTGCTCAGCGAGATGCACGCCGTCTTCCATTACAACATTGCAGTATTTCATCCGTTCCTCCTCCTTGAAAACTGAATCCGTCTGAAGATAAGATTATCATAATCAGACTTTGCTTCCAATACTTATTTTTTTAAGTGTTTTGGTTGAAAGATAGGCTTTCTGTAAGTATAATAAATCTACAAAACAATATCGGAGGCTCTCTTATGGAAAAGAAAAGATGGCTTTACGCGGTAATAGGCGTTGTTATTCTTCTCTTCGCAGGACTGGTTTATGCCTGGGCCGTCCTGTCCGGTCCCATCAAGGCTGACTTCGGCTGGAACCAGGCAGAGATCACGCGGCCTTATACGGTCGTAATGATCTTTTTCTGCATCGGCTGTGTGGCGAGCGGCGCGCTCGCATCCAAAATCCCCGCAAAGATCTATGTATGGGTGTCCGCCGCGCTGTTTCTCATAGGTTTTCTCATCTCTGCGAATATAAGCAATTTGATCATGCTGATTATAGGATTCGGCGTTATCTGCGGCTTCGCCTCAGGACTTGCCTACAGCGCCGTTATGAGTACTGTCGGCAAATGGTTCCCCGACAAGCAGGGCCTGATCTCCGGGATCCTGCTGATGGGTTTCGGCATTTCGAGCTTTGTGATAGGCAAGCTTTATGATGCCTTCACACCCAAGACCTTCGGCGCATGGCGCACATCCTTCACCGTGATCGGAATCGTCATCGCCGTGGTCATGGCAGTCTGCGGCTTCTTCATCAAAAAGCCCGGTCCGGACTTTGATATCAAGCCCGCAGCCAACGGTAAGAAGCACAGAGAAAACCCGGCCGCGATCGAAGCCAATGCGGGGCTTATGCTGCGGCAGCCCTCCTTCTGGCTGTATCTGATCTGGGTCATCTTCATGTCCTCTGCAGGTCTTGCCCTGATCTCGCAGGCGAAGGGTGTCGCAACGGAGGCAGGTGTCACCGGCGGTACTGTCGCGACGGTGGTCGGTCTAATTTCCATCGCCAACGGTGTTTCCAGGATCATATTCGGAGGCTTGTATGACAGGATAGGCAGGAGCGCCGTCATGCAGATGGTGAATGCATTGTTCATTCTGGAAGCCATTGTCCTGATCTTTGCTTTGGTTAAAAGCAGCTTCGCCCTGCTCGTTCTCGGCTTCATTATAGGCGGCGCCGCCTACGGAGGAGTCACCCCGACAAACTCCGCCTTTGTCAGTTCCTATTACGGAATGAAGAACTATCCTCTCAACTTCTCCATCATCAACTGCAACCTGCTTATCGCCTCCTTCGGCAGTAATGTCGCCGCAAAACTCTACGATGCCTCGGGTTCCCGAAGCGTCTTCATAATGGTCCTTGTCTGTGCGGCCGTCGGTATTGTCACCTGCATCGGCATAGACTTCTGCGACAAGGCCATAATCCGGAAAAAGGCAGAGGCTGAAAAAGAAGCATAAGCTCCACAGAAATAAGCATAAACGGGAGACAGTCATTTCTGTCTCCCGTTATTTTTTTCCTGTCTTTTATTCCGCTGCGTCAGGCTCGGGTTCCGGTTTGCGGCGTCTTCTGTAGAATTTCTTCATTCCGCCGGGCGTCATGAGGTCGGGTATGAAGTTTACTCCTGTGATTATCTTTACCACCCACACGAAGAATATCACCACCAGTATCGGGATAACGCACGAGGTCACGATCACGACTGCCAGTGTTTCAACGAAACGGTTCAGGGTGTTGGCCGCCTTTTCGGTGAGACTTGAGGCTGTTTCGGAGATACCGTTCAGTATGGACTGTACAAGGCCCGTGTTCTCTCCAGCATCAGTAAGCTCGATGGTATCATCGGCTATCTGTTCAGCCGAATTTATGGTATTGTTTATCGATTCGTCGAAAGTGGTGTAGATCATGTCCGACACCCTGATACTGGCCGGTATTATAAGGAAGATCGCAATGCCGAACACGGCGAATTTCACGGACAGCCTCCGCCAGAGAGCGCTCTCGCTGAAAAGGGAAATCCCCATGAAAACACAGGCCAGAGGTATGAGGATCTTGAAGGTGGCAAGGCCTATTATGGTCACGGAGTATTTCTCGGCATAGAGCACACACATTATGAGAAGGAAATACTGCGTGAAATCCGCAAGCTTCTCGGCAATAGGCGTTGCCGTATCGCCCGGGATGGCTGAAATGCCCGCGGAGGCCACCGTTGAAGCAGCCGTAAGCTTCATCACCATATCCACCTTTTCATCTATGGAGTTTATGGTGTGGCTGTGGGTATCGATCTTCATGGCCCAGTCGCCCAGATAGAGCAGGGAGATTACTGCCGCAAGGAGAAGCAGCACGCATATGAACACTTTTTTCAAAACTGCATTGTCTTTCATTTTTATACCTCCTCCTGTCAGCTGTTCACATATCTGACGGTATAGTCAGTCGTATCCACAAGGCTAGTAACGAAATTCGCTATAACAAGCCTTGCGTTTTCATCCGCCCGTTTGAGCAGGCCTCTGTCCACAGCCTTCTTCTCGGCATTCTTTTCGAGTTCTATCAGAGAATCGTTATAGTCGTTCAGCGTGATCTTGTTCCCGAGGCCTTCCTTCTCGGAATAGAGCACAAAGCTTTCGGGATCTATCTGCATGTACTTTACCTCAGCCTTCGGGAGATGGATGGTTATGCTTTTAGCTTCGTCATCCTTTTCCACCTTTATTTTTTCAAAATCCAAACCTGCCGAGATGACCCCGTCGTAGCTTGCCAGATAGCTCGACTCCGTTATCCCGAGTGCAATGGTCTTGAAAAGCTTCTTCACGCTCGAATAGCTTATGACCTCAGTAAAATAGTATTCCTCCGTTACAAGGAACCCCATATCCCTGAGGCCATCCTGGATTATCTCACCTGAGATTTTTTTCTCCACCTCGATTATCTTTTCGACCTCAACTATCTTTTTGGTCTGTTTCACCGGTTCAGAGGTGACAGCAGGCTGCGGCACGCTTTTAACATCGTCGTCCCTCAGCGCCCATACCACGGCCAGCACCGCCGTGACCAGAACTACGGCGGCGATCAGTATGAGATAGATGCTCTTTGTATTTTTCATTTTTATCCCCCTTTCGAAATCCGGGTACTTTGTCTGTATGAAATACCTTTGGCAGGAACAGACATTCTGCCACAATTTGATTATATAACCTATATTTCAAATAATAATGCAAAAATACTGTAAATTATAAGCTTTTATTTCCTCTGGATCCGCAATTTACGGTTTCTCTTGCTTGTGATCTGAAACTGTTATATAATTTACTGTACAGTTACCAAAAACCACAAGAGAGAGGGGCATATAATGGCAGCAAAAAATGTTAAGTGCAGCGAATGTACAAAGATCAAGGAATGGAGCTTCAGCGAAAACGTCGTAGCTTTCTGCCCTGTGGTCCAGAAATACGTAAAGGCCGCGGACGGTTGCAAGAAGGGCGAAAAGAAAAAGTAAGG
>CACYDX010000168.1 GCA_902773255.1 Oscillospiraceae bacterium | reverse complement strand
TGCCGACTATAAGCGTTTTCTTTCCGGCGGCTGCAGCACAGACCCCATCTCCCTCCTGAAGATAGCCGGAGTGGATATGAGCTCGCCTGAGCCTGTCGGATCTGCGCTGAAATTCTTCGGAGAACTGCTCAACGAGTTCGAAGAGCTGGTTGATTAACATAATAATAGTTTACATAATTTAAAACATATAAAGGGGGTATCGCCATGATAATGGATTGCTCAAAATATGTGGGAAAATGCGTCTGCGGCAGAGTGCATACGCTTGAGACGAAGATGGTGGTCGTCGAGTATGGCGCATTGGATCATTTCGAAGAATATATGGAGGCCTGCGGCCTTGCAGGCAGAAAGCGCACCGTGGTGTACGACAGCATAGTGTACGACATAACCAAAGGAAAGCATGTCCGCGCCGATCAGGAGATCGTCCTGCCTGCTCAGGGCCTCAGATCCGAGGACATCCTCATAGAGGATATGATGAAAAAGCTGGAAGATCCCGAGGTAATAGTAACGGTCGGCGCCGGCACGATGATGGACTTCGGCAGATATCCGGCCTATAAGCTCGGCATACCTTTCGTTGCCATCCCCACTCTGGCCAGTTCCGATGGTTTCACTGCGCGCATCTGCTCCGTGATAATAGACGGCCAGAAAAAATCCATCCCGATGAAGGCTCCGGATCTCGTGGTGGCGGATCTTGATATAATAAAAGGCGCCCCCAAAAGGCTTGTGGCCTCCGGTATCAACGATATTCTCGCCAAGTATGTCTCTCTTGCGGACTGGAAGATAGCCACGCTCGTTTCCGGAGAGGACTTCTGCCCGATGGTGTACGGTCTCGCAAAGGAAGCTCTGGATATAATGAGGGCTGCGGCAGATAAATATGCCGCCACCGGTGAGATAGACCATGAGGCGATGACAATGGCCCAGATGAAATCCGGCCTCACAATGCAGCTCTGGGTCAATTCCAGGGCGGCATCCGGCGCGGAGCACCTGATAGCGCACTTGGTTGAGATGCATCCGCCCCGCTTTGAGAATGCTGAGGGTATCCACGGCGAATGCGTTGGCGTTGGCACGTTCCTCTGCGTTAAGAAATACCATGAGCTTGCAAAGCTCGTACCCGAGGCAAAGTCATTCGAGCCGCTGTCGCCTGACTGGATCAGGGAGAAATTCGGCCCGGCGCTCTGGGAAGGAATTGCTGAGGAGAACAAAAACGATATCCTTGCGACCTTTGATCCGCAGGTGATTGCAGATAACTGGGATAAGATCCGTGAGATCATAGCGGAGATCCCTCCTGCCGATGAGCTCGAGCAGCTGTATAAGGCAGTGGGGTCAAAGTATCTTCCGGAGCACATAGGCATCGATCCCGCGCTTACTGACGAGATCCTCCCGATCTCAGCCGCCGTAAGAAACCGCCTCACGCTGATCCGCATGATGAGACTGCTCGATTTCCGGGAGAACTGATGGATAAGCTCAATATCTGCCTTATAAATGACTCATTCCCGCCCGCTATCGACGGGGTGGCCAATGCCGTTGTGAATTACGGCAGGATAATAAGCGGCGGGCTCGGCAGCGCCTCCGTCGTAACGCCCTATTATCCCGATGCGGATGATTCGGTCTACGATTTCCCTGTGATCCGCTACCCGAGCATAGACATGACCAGATTCGTGGGCTACAGGGCCGGCGTGCCCTTCTCTGCGGACATTATGAAGCAGCTGGAAGGCTCCGGCTTCGATCTGATCCACAGCCACTGCCCCATAACCTCAACTCTCTTTGCCCGCACGCTGCGCGAACGTCTCAATGTTCCCGTAGTGATGACTTACCATACCAAGTTCGATATCGACATTGCCGACGCGATAAAGAGCAAAATACTGCAGGCTGAGGCGGCAAAGCTCCTGGTGGAGAACATCTCCGCCTGCGACGAAGTATGGACAGTGAGCCGCGGAGCAGGCGAAAACCTCATGAAGCTCGGCTATACTGGGAAATATACCGTTGTTCCGAACGGGGTGGATTTCCCGAGGGGAAGAGTGAGCGCAGAGGCCGTGAAAGAGGCCTGCGCCGGATATGATCTTCCCGAAGGCGTCCCGCTGTTTCTCTTCGTGGGCAGGATGATGTGGTATAAGGGCATCCGTATCATCCTCGATGCCCTTGCCGGGCTCAAAGCCGAAAACACGGATTTCCGCATGGTGTTCATCGGTGGCGGGGGCGACAGGGAAGCCATCATAGCATATTCCGACCAGCTCGCCCTTTCTGACAAAGTGTTTTTCGTCGATCCCATACGCGACAGGGAGCTTATCCGCGCCTGGTACTGCAGAGCGGATCTTTTCCTCTTCCCCTCCACCTTCGATACTAACGGCCTCGTTGTAAGAGAAGCTGCCGCCTGCGCTCTTGCAAGCATTCTGGTGGCGGGCAGCTGCGCCGCCGAGGACTCGACTGACGGAGTGGACGGCTTCCTCATAGAGGAAAATGCAGAGTCTATGAAGGAAACTCTCATAAAACTCTGCAGAGAGCCGCAGCTGATGAAAGCGGCCGGATCAAAGGCTGAGGAAAACCTCTATATCTCCTGGGAGGATGCCGTGAAGCACGCCTTTGAGCTCTATGGCACCGTTATAGAAAACTACAGGAGCGGTCTCTATCCTCCGCATGAGACCCCGGGGGACGAGATGTTCCGCTGGGCCTCCGAGACGCTTGAGAGCGTGAGCCGCAGGAAAGAATTCCTCCGCTATGTTCAGGAGGGCTTCCTGCAGGAGCAGCAGCGCTATCATGAGGACAGCGAAGCGGACCTTGAGCGGGTGAAAAAGCTGCTGCAGGAGAGAAGAGAGCGGCTGCAGAGCCTCATCGAAGAAGGGGAGAACAAGGTCCGTTCGGATATAGAGACTGCCAGAGCGGCCGTTAAGGAAAAGCTCGACGATATCACCCAGTTTATAGACAGGTATAAGTAAAAATCTGCGTTCGCTGACTGAAACAGCAAAGGATAATTCACACCCATGATAACACTTATAATAATGGTTGGTATCGGTCCCTGCTATGGTGAAAAACTTCAGAAAGCTTATTGAGGCAGGAGAATATAAAGAAGATTTGTATTCAGATCTGTAATAATCAAGCCCGCCTTCCCGGAAGGCTTGATTATTACAGATTTTGATTTACATAATATAGGAATGGTCCTGAAGATGGTCCGGCGAGCAGCCTGTTTTCAGATCAACATTTTCAGGTATAACTGTTGTGATCGGCGGAGATACTTTTATTGGGTTTGTGAAAACTGAAAAATAGTGAAATAGTAAAATATTACTGAGATCTTAGTGGAATGGCCAGACATGCTCTGCTATAATAAAAGCAGGTGATGGCTGATGATCAGGATTCAGCTCACCGGGGAAGTGGAACATGAAAAAAAGAATGATATTCAGAAGGATCTTTTCAATCTGCATGGCGCTGGTATTGCTCCTGGCCGATGCGCCGCTTTCCTCTGCGGAAACCGACTGGGGCTCGGTAGAGTCGGCGTACCGGAAGCTGGTGACGGAACGCTGGAATGATGAAAAGGATGAGGATCTGTCGCCCAGCCACTATACGCTTACGGATATCGATAAAGACGGGATCCCGGAACTGCTGATAGGATTGAAGGAAGTATCGTATTCGTCAACGAACGTATATACATTTGCAAACGGGAGAGCAAAACTGATCGGAGTGATCGAGGAAGGCCATGCCAGGTTTTATGCTCTTGATTATGAGAACGGGCTGGTGGAGTGTTATGAGGCCCAGGGGCATATTGAGATCACAGTCTGGAGATTAAACGGGAATTCACTTGTTCCGGAGACCATATATGATGAGGATTTCTTCGGTAATAACTATCCCCCTCCGGGTGATTTTGTTCCGAATGTTCGCAGTTTAAAGTATTATAAGTGCAATGATATGAGCGGGCTTTCAATGAGTCAGTACAGGGCGGATGGCTTGCAGGAGCAGGATGCGGATCTGACGGGAGTGGAAGTCGGAGATACTGTTTTCTTCGGTTCCTATGAACAGGATAATGATTCGGGCGACGGGAAGGAAGCAATCGAATGGATCGTTCTGGCAAAAGAGGGCAACAGAGTCCTCGTTATCAGCAGATACGGACTTAACTGCCGCCACTTCCATTCATCAAGGGGAAGTGTCACATGGGAAAAGAGCAATCTCCGGAAATGGCTGAACAATACGTTTATCAAGGCGGCCTTCACGGAAAAAGAACGGGACATGATCCCGAAAGTAACGGTCAAATCGGACAAAAACCCGAAATACAATGTAAGATCCGGCGACAGCACAAAAGATCAGATATTCGTTCTGAGCATTACGGAAGCCAATGAGTATCTCCCTTCAAAAGCGGACCGGAAATGCATCCCGACGGAATATGCTGTTGACCAGGGGGTCTGGAGCAAGCGTGTTTCCAAAACGGATGAAGAAGGAAGCTGCCGGTGGTGGCTGAGGTCGGCCGGCAGAAACACCATGCGCGCCGCAGGCTGCGATTATGACGGCACGGTATATACGTTCGGATACATTGTCAACAGCGAGAGGATAGCCGTCAGGCCCGCCATGTGGATCGACCTTTATTGACACAGGATCTCCTTCCTGGACCGGATCGATATCTGAAACTTTAACACGATACGGATTTTCTGAAGCACCGGATCTTTCAAACTTTAACCCGGAGGTATGAAAATGAAAAAACTTCTGTCGGCACTTCTTATACTGGCCCTTTTCATCAGTATGCCTGTCAGTGCGTTCGCTGAGAACGGCACAGAAAGGCCGTTGTTCTCCGGAGCGGAAAAATTTGCAAAAAAATCCCCATCAGGCGCATCGGAAGATGCATGGCTTGATGAAGTTGCTGAGTATGTTAAAAACGAGGATTACGAAAAAGCGCTGAAAAAACTCGCCCCTTATTTGAAAAAGCCTGAAGCCAGAGCCCTGGAAGCGTACCTGTATTACGATCAGGGTGTCGATTATGCTGAAATTTACCGGGCAAAGTTCGCTGAAATGATCATTGACGGGCTGGATATCCAAGCGCTGGTGGGATCCGTTTTCAAAAAGATCTACGGATATGAGTTCGCGATGGATACGGGCTGCCTGGCATTCAATGCATATTCTTACGGTGATACGGAAGCAGCGGTTGAACTGCTGTATTATTATGCGGAAAAAGGTCACATTTTTACAAAAGAGCTGTTTTGCTTTGGCTTTTTACATAATGAATGCTTTTTAAGGAAAATTGCAGATCTGCCCAATAAGGATAAACTCAGATCCGCTGCTCAGAAATACTTATGTGAGCTTTCCGAGCTGGAAGATGATCCGGTTGCGCTCTATCTCACAGGGGAAGCTGTAGACTGCGGAATGGATAAGTATCTTCAGATATCTGGTAGTGACCTCGGAGCGCAGAAGCTTTATGAAAATGCGGCGGTGCTGTTTGATAAACTTGCCCGCGAAGGATCTATTGATGTTGATGAGCCCGGAGAAACTGCAGATTTCTCCCGGGAATTTGTCGATATGATAAATCATCAGAGCAGAGGAAGCACCGATAATCCTTTGGTCGATTATTATATCGGCTACTGTTATTATCTAGGCCTTAAGCCTTTCAAAGAGGATTATCAGGAAGCAGCTCAGTGGTTTAAACAGGCTGCGGATCTTGGTCTGCCGGAAGGAGGCTATGAATATGCCTATCATTTGTTTATCGGAAGTGTTGACGGCAGCTTCAGCGAATGCTATTCCTATATGTATGATGCAGCATACAACGGCCACCATCCAAACGCGTCATACCTTCTTGCTTTTTTTGAAACGATGCTGGGTAATTATGATGAAGCTGACGAGCTTCTAGGGTTTGCCCTTGAATATAACGATCCGCAGGCAACTGAAGCTGTGGAAAAAGGCTCATTTGTATTAGAAGAAGAAATGGGCGACCAGATAGAAAAGTGGAAGAACGAATAGCGGCTTCCTGTTATTATCCGGTATCTATCGGATCAAATAGGATACTGATGCGATGATCCCGGGCTTAGCCCGGGATCATTAAAAAACCGCATTGTACTATGGATAGACTGAAGGTAAAAACCAGGTAAATAAAAAGGTGGATTAAAAAATGAAAAGTTCTCAATTTCCGAAACGGCTCGTTGCATTTCTTCTGATGCTTGTGCTCCTGTGCGGAATTGCACCTGCGTCTTTTGCTGTAAAGGCGGAGAAGATCAGCGTAACGGAACTGATGAAGATGTTCGACAGCCGCGTCCAGAAACCGAAGAAATCTAGCATATTGGATGAGCCGGAAAGCGCAAAAGTGAGATCCAAATACGGTAAGCTTATCTATGTATATTCAAGGCCCCTGATCGGGAAAAAACTCTTTGAGGCCAAGGAAGGCGCTGCAGTCACGGTATATGCCCGCCAGAGCGGCTATGCGCTCGGCATCGTTGACGGAACGTCCATCGGCGGCTGGATGAAGGAAAACAACCTTGCTGCCGTAAAAAAGAAGACGGAAAAAGAACCGGAAAAGAAACAGGAAGAAGCGGAGACCGATCAGCAGAAGACAGACTCACTGATAGCAAAAGGCCTGCAGTATGAACTCGGTGACGGTGAGAAGCAGGATTATGCAAAGGCTGCCCAATGCTACGAACAGGCAATAAAACTCGGAAGTCCTGAGGCAAAAGCCCGTCTTGGTTTGCTGTATATGAAGGATTATGGCAATTATAACAGGTATGGACTGGCCGGTTATTGGCCGGGACCGGATTTTGATCCCGGAAAACCTGAGAGACCCTTTGAATT
>CACYDX010000167.1 GCA_902773255.1 Oscillospiraceae bacterium | reverse complement strand
GTCTGTCATTTCTGACTATTCCTCCTAAACAGTATTTTGGTTGTGTTTTCTCTGTGGAAAAACAGATGAAACAGCTTAAATTATTATATCTGAACCATATTGCCAAGTCAATGAAACGAAATCCATAAAAATACTTTGGGGATATAAAACACCCATCCCCAAAGTGTTGTTTAAGTATGTTCATCAACTGTGTCTGTCATTCCAGAACATGTTTACAAGAGCTGCTTCCTGAGACAGCTCAAGAATGGAATGCGTAAGCTGAAGACGGGCACGGTCAATGGTCATACGTTCGCCCTCTTTCAAGGTGATCGTCGGTTTTCCGTCGAGCCATCTCATTCCGAGCCAGAACACCACAAATACTTCCACACCGCTTCCATCCGGGAGGTCACGATACCAGAAGCACTGCATAGCATATTCTCCGAATTCCGGCCTTGCATGCAGCGGCCATGAGATCCCGCCGCCTCCGATGAAGGCTGCAAACAGCGGATCCTTTACCTGATATCCGGGATCCCGGGTAAGTTCCTGAATGCTGTAAGAAGAAAGAAAATTGATCATCTCCATGCCCGCACCAACGTCTTCGATCACACCATCCATATAGTGTTTCATATGTGCACCCGGGCACCATATCTTATAAAACAGGTTTTCTTCAGGATTAAAGTTATCATTGAAATAACGGAATTTCTCATCGTTAACATTTTCCATCACGACTCTTGCACAGCTGAATCCGACTCCGTTATCCAATATGCAGTATCCGGATCGTAAAGTATCCACTCTCTGTGAATCCATTACCTGTACAAAATCCTGCGGCATAAACGCATCCTTTGCAGGGATCGCATTGTCTCTTTCGCAGGCTGTGATGTTTTCCATGGTAGGCATCGTTATCGGCCTTAAGTAATACTTCATGTATTCCGATCTGTTTTCCTCCTGTGTAGGTTCTGTAGAAAGGCTTTGTATCTCTTTCTCCCAGTCCTCAACATCCTTTAAAAACATATCGCTGGTTTTAATGTGAAAAAACTGTCTGCTCATTCTCCTGATGATCCTTTCGTTTTACTGATTTATTGTTTACGTGGACATATCAAATATGCTGTTTTAAAAGTCTTTCGATCCTTTTCTCATAATCCGAATCGATCACGATAACTTCTTCGCCAGCCTCCCGAAAGGCATGAATAACACTTTCATTATCATTTTTCAGATCTTCGACCGTGCAGTCCGCACCGGTCAGTCTGGTCTCAATATCAGACTCATGCAGGATAATTGCGTCAAAGTTTTTCTCAATATATTCACCGCTCATAGCGAGGCAGATGAATCGGATCGATCTCAGATACTGCTCATCAAGATCCTTCCGCCAGTGAGCCGGAATATAGCAGCCTTCAACGATCAGATTCTGCCTGTTCTCGATCGCGGTCTTGATGATCTCGCAGACGATAGGCCACAGATAGACCGTAAGTTTATCATCATCTTCCGGAGTAAGTCCTGTATGACCGCTTCGGATCAGACCCATTTTCAAATGATCGATGGAAAGATACGGATATTTAGTTTTCTCCAGCAACCTCTGGGCCAGGTAAGTTTTACCTGTATGGGATGCGCCTGTTATCAGTATGATCATAGCAGAGACTGCAGTTCCTTCCTCACCTTATCCAAATCACTGCATGTCAGTATCGGGATCAGGGCGTTGATCTCGTCGATGCTTCTGTCCCACCATCTGAACTTCAGCAGCAGATCGATCAATTCGTCGTTAAAGCGTTTCCTCAGTTCCTTTGCCGGATTTCCGACCATGATGGTATATGGATCGACATTGCTGCCTACAACACTGTTTGCCCCTATGATTGCTCCATCCCCGATATATACGCCGGGTAGGATAACCGCGTTCTGGCCTATCCAGACATCATTGCCGATCACAGTATCTCCTTTAAGCGGAAGATCAGCTTGTGCAGGAGGTTCCATATCCCATCCTTCAAGCGTATAGAAGGGGAATGTTGATACACCATTCATCTGATGATTCGCACCGTTCATAATAAATTCGACGCCTGCTGCGATCTGGCAGAATTTGCCGATGATCAGCTTATCTTCATTCCATTCATAGTGATGGGTCACATGGCTTTCAAATTCCGAATCAGCTATATAGGTGAAATCACCGACGATGATATTCGACCTTTTTATTGTCGGTTTGACATATATTTCTTTTTCATATCCAGAGATAGGATGGATCACATCAGGATCCGGTCTCTTATTATTTTTCATAAGTATATCTTCCTGTTCTGATCAGGTGTCCTTCCTGTATCGCCGCGAATGTTGCCACGGCGCAGACGAGTGCTCCACTGTATTTCAAATCAACGAACTTTAACGTCAGTGGAAGCACAAAGAGCAATATTCCTGTAATCTTGTTCATTACTGTGTGTAAAGAGATTATTTTCTTACGCATTACATATCCGGAAATCAGGTTGATCACCTTGATCATGGCAACCACGATGATCCGGATGAAAAGCCAGGTCGGTACGTGAATGACCGGGATCAGTTTTATCAGACATACAACGACAAGAATAAAATCAGCCATTGTATCGAGTTTTGATCCGAAATCACTGACAGTGCCCGTCTTCCGCGCAACTGCCCCATCCACCATGTCGCTGACCCCGGCAGTGATATACAAGGCATAGAACGCCGGTGAAAACACAGGGCAGAACAGCATCACTAAACTGCAGATGATTCGGATGATGGTGATAAGATTTGCCATATTACACCCTGAACATTAAGGCTACCGTCTCGACATGGCTTGTTTTGGGGAACATATCAAATACTGATACATTCTTTAATACGTATCCCAGCTCATTGAATAAGCATATATCTCTTGCAAGAGTAGCAGGATTGCAGGAGACATATACGATCCTATCCGGCTCATAAGCGCAGATATCATTGATAGTAGATTTATCAAGACCCTTGCGCGGGGGATCGACAACGATGCAGTCGGGTTCGAAACCTTTCTGCTCAGTGTACTTTCTGAATCCGGCTGCATCTGAACAGTAGAATTCAGCATTGTCTATACCGTTGAGCTCCGCGTTGCTTCTTGCATTCTCTACTGCCTGTTCCATTATCTCAACGCCGATCACTTTTTTTGAATATCCGGCAAGATAAAGACTTATCGTGCCTATGCCGCAGTATAGGTCCAGAATGCAGTCATTCCTGCTCTTTACGGCGTACTCCCGCACTTTTTCATAGAGCTTTTCAGCCTGCGGAGAATTGATCTGATAGAAGGAGAGGGGGGAGATGCGGAATTTCAAACCGCATAATTCGTCAACGATATAGTCTCTTCCCCAAATGGTATAGAAATCACCTTTCAAAAGTTTGTTCCCGGGTTCTTTGTCGATATTTAATACAATACCTGTGATCGAAGGAAAGGCGGATACGAGTTCTTCAGCGATTTCCGCTGTCCTGCTTCCGAATCCCCGGGCAGAAGTTATGCATACGATGACTTCGCCTGTTTTATGGGCAGAACGGATAAAAAGATGTCTAATATATCCGGTATAGTCGGATTCATCATATGCTGAAAACCCATAGCGGTTCAGGATATCCGTAAGAGTCTCGGCAATATCAGCGCTTACCTTTGACTGTATGCAGCAGTTTTTTACAGGAATAACATCGTGAGACCTGTCCCTGTAAAAACCGCAGACAAGCTTACCTCCGCTGTTTGCAAAAGAAAACGTTGCTTTGTTCCTGTATGCTTCCTGAGTTTGGCTTCCTGTTATAGCGGGATAAGCGATATCCAGATGCGCGATATGGAGCATGGCATCATGTACGATACCGCTCTTCATCCTCAATTCCTCAATATAGGACATGTGCTGAGTGGTGCAGCCCCCGCATTTGTTATAGGAAGGACAGGAAGGCTTGCGTCTTTCCGGTGAGCTTTCCAGTATCTCCTCAATCTTGCCATAGCAATACGAGGTTAGAACTTTTACGATACGTATCCTCAGCTTTTCACCTGTTATGGAATTCGGCACGAAAACGGTCATGCCATCCACATGACAGATCCCGGAGCAATCAGACGCGTAGCTCTCTACGGTTGCTTCAACTATTTCGTTTTTCTTTAATCTGTTAAGCATGAAATGAGAATAACATTTTATTTGAATTCTATCAATGATAGAGTTATTATAATCAAAATATATTTTAAAAGGAGACGAACGATGAGCTTTATACCTTCACCGGATCAGGCGCTTGAGATACTGAAGAAATACAACAGGGATGAATTCCATATCCATCATGCAAAGACAGTCTCGGCAGTGTTGGGCAGCTTTGCCGGAGAATATGATCCGGAAAACACTGCTTTCTGGAAGAGCGTAGGCATGCTCCATGATATAGATTTTGAACTTTATCCGGAACAGCACTGTGTCAAGGCAGTAGAGATACTTCACAATGAAGATATCGATGAGGAAATGATCCATGCCATAGTCAGCCACGGCTACGGTATCTGCTCGAATGTTGAGCCCGAAAAGTATATGGAGAAGGTACTGTTTGCCGTTGATGAACTCACCGGTCTGATCGGTGCTGCTGCTCTGATGAGACCCACAGGTATATCCGATATGGAAGCAAAATCCGTGATGAAGAAATTCAAGGACAAGAAATTTGCTGCCGGTTGCTCACGCGAAGTTATCAGCAAAGGCGCAGAAATGCTCGGGATCGAACTTAAAGAACTCATGGAGAAAACGATCGTAGCAATGAGGGAAAATCCCGTAGAATGAAGAAATCGGACTTTTATTTTGATCTCCCTCCCGAACTTATAGCACAGACTCCGATCCCGAAACGCGATCATTCAAGACTTATGGTACTCGACAGAGAAACAGGATCCGTAGAGCACAGATTCTTTTACGATGTCCCTGAGTATCTGCAGGCAGGGGACTGCCTTGTTCTCAACGATTCAAGAGTGCTTCCGGCAAGGCTTCTGGGGACCAGAAGCGGCGGGGGAGCTGCTGAGCTTCTTTTGCTGAAGGATCTCGGTGATCATAAATGGGAATGTCTGGCAAGGCCCGGAAAGAAGATCCGCCCCGGAACAAGACTATCTTTCGCTAACGGTGAACTGGCTGCGGAAGTGATGGAGGTTACTGAAGGAGGCAACAGGATCGTCAGATTCGAGTTTACGGGTATATTTCTTGAAGTTCTGGAAGCGCTTGGAAAAATGCCGCTGCCTCCCTACATAACTGAAGAACTCAAGGAGCCTGAGAGATATCAGACGGTTTACAGCCGGGTGATCGGGAGTGCCGCAGCACCTACCGCAGGCCTTCATTTTACCGATGATCTGCTGGAGAGGATAAGGGAGAAAGGCGTTGAGATCTGCTTTCTTACTCTGCATGTGGGGCTCGGTACGTTCAGGCCTGTAAAAGAGGACGATATAGAGGATCATCTGATGCATTCCGAATTCTGCACTGTCCCTGAAGAGACAGCTGAAAGAGTAAACAAAGCAAAAGCAGAAGGACACAGAATAGTTGCTGTCGGAACGACTTCCTGCAGGACGCTCGAAAGCTTTACCGATGATTCCGGCATACTCAGAAGCGGAAGCAGATGGACGGATATATTCATTTATCCCAGTTACAGATTCAGATGCATCGATTCGCTCATAACCAATTTCCATCTCCCGGAAAGCACCTTGATAATGCTGGTCTCCGCCCTTGCAGGCAGAGAGAATGTTTTGAATGCATATAGCAAAGCGATCGAAGAAAGATACAGGTTTTTCTCCTTCGGAGATGCCATGCTGATCAGGTAGGTTAATATGTTCACACTTATTAAAAATGAAAACAAAGCCCGCCTTGGCTGCTTTGAAACTCCGCACGGCACCGTACAGACTCCCGTGTTCATGAACGTCGGAACACAGGGAGCTATAAAAGGCGCTCTTTCCGCTGCTGATCTTGAAACCGTCAACTGTCAGATCGAGCTTTCCAATACCTATCATTTACATGTCCGGCCCGGAGACGAACTGATAAAGAAGATGGGAGGACTTCACCGTTTTATGACCTGGGAGCATCCCATACTGACAGACAGCGGCGGTTTTCAGATCTTTTCTCTCGCAGGTCTGAGAAAGATAAAAGAGGAAGGCGTTTCCTTCAATTCCCATATCGACGGCAGGCACATTTTCATGGGACCTGAGGAGAGCATGAAGATCCAGTCCAATCTCGGTTCGGATATCGCAATGGCTTTCGATGAATGCGTCAAGATACCTTCACCCCGGGAATATGTTGAGAAATCGGCTGACAGGACATACAGATGGCTGAAAAGATGCGATGCCGCACTTAAGGATCTCAACAGCAGGGAAGATACCGTAAACCCCGGTCAGGTGCTTTTCGGCATCAATCAGGGAGCGGTGTTCCACGATATACGGATAGAGCATATGAAGAAGATCGCCGAGCTCGATCTTGCCGGTTATGCGATCGGCGGGCTTGCCGTTGGTGAGACGCATCAGGAGATGTATGAAACGATAGAAGCGGTAGAAGAGTACATGCCGAAAGATAAACCCCGTTATCTCATGGGAGTCGGCACTCCCGGAAACATAATCGAGAGTGTTTACAGAGGCGTGGATTTCTTTGATTGTGTCATGCCTGCCAGAAACGGACGGCACGGACACCTGTTCACGTGGAACGGCATAATCAATATAAAGAATGAAAAGTATTCCGATGACAGCGCACCCATCGACGAACAGTGCGAATGTCCTGTCTGCAGGAGATATTCACGCGCATATATCAGGCACCTTTTCAAGGCTGAGGAAATGCTTGCAATGAGGTTCTCTGTAATGCACAACCTCTTCTTTTATAATGAACTGATGAGAAGAATAAGAGAAAACCTCATGAACGGCACTTACGGTTCTTTCAGAGATAAGTACTCCTTACTTCTCGATAAAAGAATATAGATAACGTTTGTCTTGAAAATACCGGACACACTATGTATAATAATCAACAAATCATATGGAGGTAAAACAAATGTCCTTATTTCTGACTTCAACCGGTACAGCCGGAGGCGGTTACGGTACTATCATCATGCTGGTCGCAATGTTTGCGATCTTCTATTTCCTAATTATCAGACCTGAGAATAAGAAAAAGAAAAAGACCGAAGAGATGCGCAGCTCCCTGAATCTCGGTGAAGAGATCGTCACTATTGGCGGAATGACCGGCAAGATCGTTCAGATCACCGAAGATACCATCACTTTCGAGACCGGTGAGGACCGTGTCCGCATCCAGGTGAAGAAGTGGGCTATCTCTACAACTGCCAAGATGGAGGCCGCTGAAGCCGAAGCCAAGGCCAAGTCTCCCGGATTCTTCGGAAGAAAGTAAGCGTTGACATAAAGAAGATACATAATCACCGTAAATCTGCTTTATGTAACGTATACTATATCTTGTGCTAATTTAAAAGCGGTAACAAAATGTTGATTTTTGTTACCGCTTCTGACATTTTCTAATAAATTATTTCATATTTTTTTCAAAAACCCTTGCCTTTTTTACCGAAATGTAATATATTGTTTCTACAAATTATGTTAAGCAAGATTTTATGTTTCAAAGATCGGGCGGGGTTTTCCTATGTCTAATTCAGAATGCATTGAACTTTTTTCCGATTTTCTTCTCAATATAAAGGGAGCGTCGGATAATACCTATAATTCATACATGCGTGATATAAGACAGCTCAGCGAATATCTCGCTGATCACTGTTCATGCACGATATACGAAGCCGGTTTCGATGAGCTGAATGAGTATATTTCATTTCTGCGCATGGCTGGAAAATCTGTTTCAACGGTTTCCAGAAACATTGCATCGATAAAGTGCCTCTATACGTTTTTATGTATAAACCAGTATATCAAGGTGAACCCGTCTCTGAAGCTGGTCCCTGATAAAAACGAGCAGAAACTGCCCCAGATCCTTACGAGCGCCGAGGTAAACCTGCTTCTTGATCAGCCCGACTGCATAGATCCAAAGGGATACAGGGACAAGGCAATGCTTGAGCTGCTGTATGCCACGGGCATTAGAGTATCTGAGCTTATCAGCCTCAATATCGATGATGTATATCTTTCAAACGGTATAATCAGATGCATCGGGAGAGGGAAGGAACGTATGATCCCGATGTATCCGAAAGCGGTAAAAGCACTTGCCGAATACATAAACATCGTCAGACCGCAGATGATCGCTTTGCCCGATGAAAAATCCCTGTTCGTCAATGTAAGCGGTGAGAGGATGTCCAGACAGGGTTTCTGGAAGATAATCAAGTATTATCAGAAAAAGGCCAAGATAGATAAGGATATAACACCGCATACTTTGAGACATTCTTTTGCAGCACATCTTCTGGAAAACGGAGCGGATATACGATCCATTCAGGAAATGCTGGGTCATTCGGACGTTTCCTCAACGCAGGTTTATTCACAGCTGATAAAGCAGCAGCTGAAGGAAGTTTATAATAAGTCTCACCCGAGAGCTTAAAAAACAGGCCTTTAAAGGCCTGTTTTTTTTATTGCCTCATTTTTCCGCTTATGATATTATTTGAAAGGTGATTTTTATGAGGATTCTCGGCATTGACC
>CACYDX010000166.1 GCA_902773255.1 Oscillospiraceae bacterium | reverse complement strand
TATAAAAGGGATCACATGGTGCGCGTCGTGGGTGGAAATAAAATATTTGATCTCGTCATTAACCCAGTGCGATGCGGCGCTTGACGGGGAGCACAGGACGATCAGGTATTCCGATGTATCGAGTTCCAGGCGCAGCGCCTGCTGCAGCTCTACACCGGCAAGGTCAGTCTGGTCACGGAAGACTTTCAAGTGTTTTCCGCGGTCTCCCCTGCTGCAGAGGTCTTTGGGTATGCGGTAGTTCTCCAGTCTGTGCTGGAGCCACTTTGCCCAGTCCATGTCCCTGTGGCTGTAGCTTATGAAAGCATCAAACGTAAAAGCCATATCTTTCCTCCGGTCCGCGCTGAAGGCGCAGAAGAAGCAACCAAGCCAAAAAGTCTATATTATGTAAATTAAATTATGTTAAATTCTTGCCAGGAAACATTCCTGAGAGGCGATCTCTGAATAGAGAATCGCGTTCTCGCCGAGATCACAAACGTGGATCACCTTTTCCATATAAGGCTCGCTGCTCTCTCCCATGAGTTCCGCATACCTGTTTTCACAGTTCAGGAACATGTCATCATTGAACTCGCAGCCGTATTCGCCTCTGTAGATAGCAGTATAGAAAGTGCCGGCCTCGACGAGGTCCTGGAAGAAGTGGCTGCCGTAGCTGAGTTCCGGCCTAAGTCCGTGAGAACTGTAAGCAAGTTCACACATGCAGTCGTACTTTGATACCTCGGTATAGTTCACAGGCACGCCGAGACTGGGAGTGGTGGTGCCCCAGCGTCCGGGGCCGAGAAGAACGGTATGCTCATTGCGGAGCAGTTCGTTCAGTCTGCCGATACAGCGGGCAACGTTATACTTTTTCTGTTCAGGCAGATCGAGATATTCCTCTACCTTGACCATTACAGCATAATGAATGGGAAGGCAGACATTGCCGCCCATGAAGTTGCCGTTTATACGGAAATAGTAATCCTTCACCTTGGGTTTTACCCCCTGCCGGCCAAGCCCTCTCGTCTGCAGCGGGCGGCACTGGAGCAGATTTATGCTGTATTCCCTGTCCGGCCTGAAATTGCATGCAAACTCAACGTCCACGGGGTAGTTATATCTATCGGCAAGGTCCTGCATAAGCTTTGTCATCACTTCTACGAAATCCGTTCGGCGGAGAAGCTTATCGAAATTCACGATGTCAGGTACGGGATAATTCGTCAATCCCATCTCTCTGAACCTCGCCCTGGTCGGGGCGTCAGGCTCCATGAAGAGATATGAATCGGTCTTGAAATCGGCTTTGTTCAGGGTGTCTATACGGACGGTGGAGAACCTGTTGTTTTTCAGGTCGATGACATCGGCCTTGTGCTGGGAGAACTTATATTCATCGCCGTAAGCCACTCTGGGCGGAGCAAGAGGCTTCGCCATATCCAGAAGGCGCGCATAGTCATCGGCCTCCCTGTCCACCGCACGGGTGCCCATGCCGAAGACAAGGCGGATCATACCCTTGTTCTCCTGATCGGTATTGGTGACATACAGGTTCTGTGAGTGGCCCACGCCGGCTATATGCGGATAGTAATAATCACCGTGGATATCGCCGCTGACGCGCATTACGAGCAGCGCCATCTGCTCATCGCGGCTGAGAAGGCCGCGGTCTGCACGGTAGCGGATAGCGTCCTCGTTCACCGTGCTGGCATATACGGTCTTCACAGCGGCCTCGAATTCGGCATAGCGCTCCTCCGGAGTGCCCTGGTTGGGGCAGAAGACGCTCTCATATTTGCCGGCAAATGCGTTGCCGAAGCCATCTTCGAGGATGGAGCTCGAGCGCACTATTATCGGCGACTGGCCGAAATACTCAAGCATGGACCGGAACTGCTCCTTTATGGAGGGCAGAAATTCACCATTAAGCAGAGTTTCTCTGATAGGCTCCGATACTTCGAGATAGTCCTTTACTTCCACCATCCTCGTACGAAGGCCCCAGGCGCCGTTTTGAACGAAGTAGGTATAGAAAACGTCAGCCCCGATGAAGTAAGAATCATGCTCTTCGATGCGCCTGGCATAGAGTTCCGGATTTACAGACCTGAGCACCTGGCGGGCAAGCAGCATGCCGACGGATTTGCCGCCTATGCAGCCTGTGCCTATCTCGCGTTTTTTTATGCGGATGAGGTCCTCCGTGGTGAAATACTTACGGCAGAGTTCGAAGCGCTGCGGCTCGTTGCCGAGCAGGCAGCGGATTATATTGTCCTTTCGGGCGAGAGCCTCTTCATCTTCAGGCTCTGCAGCGTTCTCGACGGCAAAGTCGAACATGCTGTCCCAGCAGTCGCGGCGTTCGCCGGTCTGGGTGAAGATATCGAATATGCCGTAACTCTCGGCGCTGGAAGTGATAAGCGAGCAATTGCCGCCCTCTATCTTTATGGGGAAATACATATATTCGCCGTGGCGTCCTTCCACCTTAACGG
>CACYDX010000165.1 GCA_902773255.1 Oscillospiraceae bacterium | reverse complement strand
TCTTCTCGTTAAAAACACCGTCAATGTCCTTTAAATACTCCAGATGCGCGTTTCCGATAGAGGTGAACACTCCGACATCCGGACGCACTATATCGCCCAATAGGTCCATATCGTTGATTTTCGACACGCCCATCTCGATCACGGCGATCTGATGCTCCCTCCGGATACGTGAAACAGTAACAGGAACGCCGAGTTGGTTGTTAAAGTTGCCGTCTGTCTTGAGCACATTAAAGCGCTGCGATAGCACAGATGCGATCATCTCCTTGGCCGTAGTCTTTCCCACGCTGCCTGTGATGCCGACCTTGCGAATATCTATGGAGCGCATAAATTCAAAAGCGAAAGTCTCCAGCGCCTTCTGCACGTCCCTCACAAGGATGATGAGACCGGGGTGATTCTCTTCCGGCTGCCTGTCCGTGATGCAGGCAACGGCGCCGCTTTCGAAAGCTTTACCGATATAGGCGTTTCCGTCCGTCTGTTCTCCGCAGAAAGCCGCAAACAGATCACCGGGTTGCACTTTTCTGCTGTCGATCACGATGCTGAGTGCTTCCCTGTCTGCGTTGGTCAAGTCACCGATGAGGGTGCCGCTGCATACTTCGGCGAATTTTTTTAAAGAAAATCCGTACATGGCCTTCCCACCTTGATCCAAATTACTGATGTGCTTTTTTATGCCTGGTGTGGCCTCTGCCGCGCCTTCTCACCTGCTTGAGCTTTTCTCTGTACAGGTCATCATGCTCGGAGGTGGCGGGATAAATGATCTTTCTCACATCCCACAGTAACTCTTCATTGTGTTTTTTGAACCTGAGGCGGACGAAATACTTGCCATCTTCCTCGCAGGTGAAGATGTTGATATAGCGCTGATCGCCCTGATTGAGCCACCGCATGCCTTCCATCTGGATGCCGCACACGGGGCAGACCGTGCCGCTCACATTGATATCGTTGAACGCAGCTGCCTTGCTCTCGTAGTTCACATAGTGCTCGCGGATCTCGGGGCTCACCTCTTCCTCACTGCTCTCCTGCTGCGCGGTGAGCTCCGCCTCCATCTCAGCCAGGATCCTATCTGCCATAGAATATGTGCGAAGCCCCTCCTCCATATCGAGGAAGGTGCTTACAAGGGCGGTATTGTAGGCATCGCCGAGAGCATCGTGAGCGGTGCGCGTCTGCACTATACCGAAATGCTCCATCGCTGTAGCAAGGGACTTCTGGTTCTTCCCGGTCCCCGTCTGGATGTTGTATACGGTCTGAAGGTTCACCCATCCTCTGATCCAGTCCCAGTCAAGGTCGTGGATGATGATGTTCTGTTCGAGAATAGCTTGGTCGTCACAGCCCCAGGTTAAGAAAGTAACATCATTACCGCACCACTCGTGAAAGCGTTCATAGGCCTCAGCAAACGAATATCCGTGCGAGAGGCGCTCGGCATCAAAACCGGTAATTTTCTTCACTTTGTAATGCATTTTCTTAAAATACACCGGTTTTATATCAATAGAGAACTCCTCGCCAAGAGTGAAGTCATCGTTCATCATCACGGCGCCGATCTCAATTATCTCTCCGCGCAGGTGCAACGGCAGTTTGTTGAATACAGGTGACTTGGAGCTCAATGCCTGGTTCCACTCCAGGTCGACCACTACATATTTCATAGAATAAACAGTTCCTTGCTTTTTCTTTCTTATGTCAGTTTCCGTTTTCTGCGAAAAATCTCCTGACCTCTGCCACGTCTTTTGATATCTGCACTGTCAATTCTTCCGGAGAAGAGAACTTCTTTTCTCCGCGGATTTTTTTATAAAAAAATATTTCCGCATTTTCTTCATACAGGTTCTCTGAATAGTCGAACAAATTTGTTTCCATAGTAATTTCTGAATTTGTATAAAACGTCGGGCGTATGCCGATATTGGTTATGGAGTGGTATTTATTCCCCTTTACAAGTGTCTCAGTAGCATATACACCGAAAGAGGGTACGGATATTTTTTCAGAAATTTTCAGATTTATCGTCGGATAGCCGATACGGGTGCCAACTTTACGGCCGTGCAGGATCTTCCCGGAAACTGAGTATGGTCTTCCAAGAAGCGCTTCCGCCTTCTCCATCTCTCCTCTGGTAATGCACCTGCGGATGATCGTTGAGCTCACCGTCTCCCCGTCTTTTTCCACGGCAGGGATGAGATCAAAACCGAGACCATTGTTTCTGCAGAAGTCCGAAACCTTATCTGGAGTACCTAGGCCTTTCCATCCGAAACGAAAGTCATAGCCAATGACTACCCATCGGAGGAAATGCTTTTCGAGGAGCAAGCTGAGGAATTCATCCCAGGGAGTTTCCATCATAGCGCGGTCAAAATGGATCATGATGATGTCGCTTATGCCGAATTCCTTATTGATGATCTCGATGCGTTTTTCGTTATCATATATGAGACCAACCGTCCTGTTGAACACAAGGGAGTCGGGATGGGTATCGAAATTGATCACCGAAGGGATCAGGCCATGCTCTGCTGCTCGTTCATTTACCCTGTCGAGCAGGGCCTTGTGGCCTATATGAACGCCGTCGAAGAATCCCAGAGCGATGACTCTGCCTTTTTCTGCCATTATTCTTCAGACCTCGAAAAAGTTTTTAATTGATTTGATGGAGTTTGCTTTGGCTTCCGCCAGCATGAGAAATTCTCCCATGGGAGATTTCACAGTGTATTTTCCGTCTGCGAGATTCATTTCAAATGGTCTGCCTGTCTTTATCAGGTACTCTTCCTCCGCAGTGCATACATACACCGGAAGATCACTGAAAAGCAACTCCGCGGGAAGCAGAAGCTGCTCAATACAGCCCTCATCGGTCTTTGCCTGGATCTGTTCGAGCGTATACGCGTTTTCCACGCTGAATGCGCCGCATTCCACCCTTCTAAGAGTTGAGAGGCAGGCTCCGCAGCCAAGTTTCTTCCCGATATCATGGCACAGCGTTCGCACATATGTTCCCGAAGAGCAGGTGACGGAGAAGAGAAAACCATTCTCCCGTTTCTCCAGCAGGGAGAGTTCATAGACTGTGATGGTGCGAGGCAGGCGCTCGACCTCAATACCATTCCTGGCGAGGTCATAAAGCCTTCTTCCCTTGTATTTGAGCGCCGAATACATCGGCGGAACCTGTTCTGTATATCCTGTGAATGCCTCCGCCGCCTTGAGGAATTCCTTTTCTGTTACATTACAGGCGCATTCCGATAAAACACTGCCGGTGATATCCTGGGTATCGGTAACGATCCCGAAGGTGATACCGGCGATATATTTTTTTTTGTCATTTTCAGCAAATTGAACGGCCTTAGTGGCTCTGCCGACGAACACCGGGAGCAGACCCGTTGCCAACGGATCCAGCGTTCCGGAGTGGCCGATCCTGCGTTCATGCAGGATGCCTTTGAGTTTGCAGACGACGTCGTTGCTTGTCCAGCCTTAAGGCTTGTCAACAAGTAAAATACCGTTCATCTGAGGACCTCATCGATAACTGAGATCAGCATTTCACACGCAGCTTCGGGATTTGCAGCAATGGTGCATCCTGCAGCCGATTCATGACCGCCACCGCCGAAAACAGAGCAGATATCTATCGAGTTGATACCGCCGAATGTCCTCAGCGACACTTTGCTCCTGCCGTCTTCCTGTTCTCTGATGGTTATGCAGATATTTGAATTCTCAGCCCTGCATGCAAGAGAAGCGATATCATCAAGATCATCGATGGTAGCGCCGCTTTCTTCTATCATCTGTCTTGTGATAAGAGCTACACATATCAGATCGTCTCTGTAATATCGAAGACTGCTGTATATCTTTCCCTCAAGCTGCAGTCTTGCCTTGCTGACTTTTCTGAACAGCCTGGTGTTAACAGTCTTGCTGTCTATCCCCTGCTTGAGCAGCCTTGATACCGTTTCAAGTGTATTGTAGTTTGTATTGGAATACTGGAAACAGCCTGTATCCGTGGCTATAGCTATGTATAAAAGCAGTGCTTCTTCGTCTGTAACATCATTACAGAGTTTCATGATCAGCCTGTATGTTATCTCACCGCATGACGAATACCTCGGTCGCAGCAGCTTATTTTCTGTTCTGAGAGAGTTCCCGGGATGATGATCCAGAGCCAGATCCACGCTGCCACGGAAGCCTTTCGGAAACAGACTCTCAGACGCCACATCCACACTTATGACCTTATTATACTCAAATTCTTCAGGTGAAAGATATGACGATACATATCCCTGATACTTATCAGGGATCTCGGGATTTCTGAAAAGGAATGCGTTCTTCCCCGACCTTATCAGAGCAGAACAGAGCGCAGCAGCACTCCCGAGCGTGTCACCGTCCGGATTTGAATGGGTCAGTATCAGATAACCGTCATACTGTCTTATATAATCTACTGCTGCGGAATAGTCCATTTTCAGACCTCATCATCATTATAAGTAAAAGTTTTAATGATCTGATTTATATGATCACCGTATTCTATACTGTGATCGATCTCAAAAACGAGTTCCGGAGTGTACCTGAGATTAAGCGATTCTCCCAGCTGTTTTCTGAGCCAGCCGGAAGCGGACTTCAAACCTTTCAGAAACTCTTTTTCATTCTCAAGATTCAGGCATGATACCCAAACTTTCGAATAACGCAGATCTCCCGTAGTCTTTACACGGGTTATGCTCACTATTCCCTTCTGCACTCTCGGATCCTTGATCTCGTTGAGCAGTTTGGAGAGAGCATACTGTATATCGTCATTCGTTCTCTCCAGTTTGTTTGAAGACATTACTCTGTCCTTTCCTTCTGTTGATTCGCGGGCGTGTAAACGCCCGCGACTTTTATGTTTCTATCTGTTCCATTACGAAGCATTCGATGATATCTCCGACTTTGATATCATTGAATTTCTCTATCTGTATACCGCACTCATAGCCTGAAGCGACTTCCTTTACATCGTCCTTGAATCTTCTGAGAGAAGCAAGCTCTCCCTCATGGACAACGATATTGTCTCTGAGTATGCGCACGAGGCATCCTCTCATGATCTTGCCGTCTGTGCAGTAGCATCCGCAAACCGTGCCGATCTTTGAGACCTTATAGGTTTCTCTGACTTCAGCATGACCTATAATCGACTCGGTGAACTTCGGAGCGAGCATGCCCTTCATTGCAGCTTCAACTTCGTTAATGCAGTCGTAGATGACTCTGTAGAGCCTTATATCGACATTGTTCCTCACAGCACTGTCTCTGGCTGCGCTGTCGGGTCTTACGTTGAAACCGACTATGATCGAATCAGAAGATGAAGCCAGCATAATGTCAGACTCATTTATCGCACCTACTGCGCTGTGGATGACTTTCACCTTGACTTCCTCATTGGATATCTTCTCCAGCGAGGATTTGACAGCCTCAGCGGATCCCTGAACATCAGCCTTGACAATGATGTTGATAGTCTTCATTTCGCCCGCCTGGATCTGGCTGAACAGATCCTCAAGGCTGACCTTCTTGGCTGTTGCGCTGCTGTTAAGCTGTTCATTCTTTCTCTCATCAGCCAGCACTCTTGCCATCTTTTCATCGGCGACAGCATTAAACGTATCACCTGCGCTCGGAACTTCGCTCAGGCCTGAGATCTCAACGGGCGTTGAAGGTCCTGCTTCGGTTATCCGCATGCCTTTGTCGTTTATCATCGTCCTTACACGGCCAACTGCAGTCCCGGCGATTATCACATCGCCAAGTCTGAGTGTTCCGTTCTGAACGAGCACAGTCATGATGGGGCCGCGGCCTTTATCGAGCCTTGCTTCGATAACAGTTCCTTTAGCGGCTCTCTTCGGGTTTGCCTTCAGCTCCTGAACTTCGGCAAGGATAACAAGATTCTCGAGAAGGCTGTCTATACCCATACCGGTCTTTGCGGAGATCGGGCAGATTATCGTATCGCCGCCCCACTCTTCCGATACCAGATCATACTCGGTCAGCTGCTGCTTGATCCTTTCGGGATTTGCACCGGCAACATCCATCTTATTTATCGCGACGACAACGGGAATCCCTGCAGCCTTGGCATGATTGATGCTTTCAACAGTCTGCGGCATGATGCCGTCATCCGCTGCTACAACAAGTATCGCAATATCCGTTACCATCGCACCTCTGGCACGCATGGTGGTAAAGGCTTCATGGCCCGGCGTATCGAGGAAGGTTATAGGACTTCCGTCTATCTCTACCGTGTATGCTCCTATATGCTGCGTGATGCCGCCTGCCTCACCCGAAACGACATTAGCATGCCTGATATAGTCGAGCAGCGATGTCTTGCCGTGGTCAACGTGACCCATTACAACAACTACGGGAGCTCTTGGTACAAGATCCTCTGCAGCATCTGCGCTGTCGTCAATGAGTTTTTCCTCAACAGTGACTATAACTTTTCTTTCTACCTTGCAGCCAAGCTCCATAGCGACAAGAGCTGCTGTATCATAATCTATGACATCTGAAACAGAGGCGAACACTCCCATTTTCATGAGCTGCTTGATGACCTCTGAAGCAGTCTTCTTCATTCTGGATGCAAGCTCGCCTACGCTGATCTCATCAGGTATCTCTACCTTGAGCTGCTGTTTCTTCGCGATCTCAAGCTGGAGCTTATTGAGTTTGTCGCGTTCCTCCTGTCTCTTCTTGATTGATTGCGATTGCTGGTTCGCCTTCTGCTTCCTGCTGCTGTTTATCTTTTCCTTGTTCGTTCTATGGAATCTGTCTCCGGTCTTGGCACCGGCAAGATCCTCGAACTTCTCGTTGTATTTCTCGATATTGACTGATGATCCGCCTCTTGTGTCCACAACACGCTTCTCGGCAACCTTTCTGGGTACGTGCGGTTTGTTCTCCTGAGGCTTTTTCGCAGGAGCAGGCTGTTGTTCCTGTGCAGGAGCAGGCTGGGGCTTTTTTTCCTGCCTTGCATCCTGTTTAACAGTTTTGCCTGCAGCTTTTTTATCCGGTGCAGCGGTTTTTCCGTCGGTTTTCTTGTCTGCAGTCTTTACAGGCTTTTCCGCCGGTTTCGATACATTGAATATCTGCTCCAGGCTGTCCACCTGATTGTGCTGGGTGATATACTCGAATATCACGTCAAGCTCGTTGTTTTCCAGAACCTGCATATGATTCTTCGGAGGTGCAATATAATCGGTCAGTATCTGGGATATGACCTTCGATGTGAAACCGAAATCCTTTGCAACTTCATGTATTCTGTATTTGTTCTCTATAGCCATATTTTGTCCTCCAAAGTAGAATATAAGATGCGATCAGATCATGCTTCAATGATCTTAAGAAATGCTTCAGAAAAGCCTCTGTCGTTGACTGATGCAACAGAACAGAGCCCGGATCCTGCGGCTGAAGCAAGATCAAGTTTTGTATAGTTTGAAATCAGATATTTAACATCATATTTCGCTGCAAGTCCGGATATTTTCTCCTTAACCGCGTCGGAGCAATCTGAAGCGATTATAACGAGAGCGGATCTTCCCGCCTTGATGTCTTCCCTGCATTTCTCCTCGGTAAGCGAGATCCTGTTTGCCTTCCTCATCAATCCAATAAGATTAAGCGCCTTATCCATTTTCTTCTTGATTCAATATTGCCAAAACGGAATCATAAACCTCTTTTGGAATGCTCACTTCCAGTGATCTTTCCAGTGCCTTTGTCTTAACCGCCCGTTCGAAACATGAAACTCTCCTGCATATATAAGCTCCTCTGCCAGAAAGCTTGCCCTTCAAGTCCAGCTGAATGCTTCCGTCAGCCGATCTTACTATCCTTATAAGCTCGTTCTTGAGTTTTGGTTCGCGGCAGCCGAGGCAAAGCCTTACCGGTACTTTCTTAGCCATAAACAGCCTCGTTTCAGCTTTCAGATTCGGGTTTGATATCTATCTTATAGCCGGTGAGTTTTGCGGCAAGTCTTGCATTCTGACCTTCCTTTCCTATCGCAAGAGAAAGCTGGCTGTCAGGCACTATAACCCTGCAGCTCTTGGGATCATCCAGCATGGTAACGCTTATGACTTCCGACGGTGAAAGCGCCGCTGCTATATAATCTTCAGGATACTCGCTGTATTTAACTATATCAATCTTTTCACCGTTGAGCTCATTAACGATGTTTGCAACGCGCTGCCCCTTGGGACCTACGCATGAGCCTATCGGGTCAACATTGGGATCCTCTGACCATACAGCGATCTTCGTACGGCTGCCGGCTTCACGGGCTATTGATTTTATCTCAACAGTGCCGTCGTATATCTCGGGAACTTCAAGTTCAAAAAGTCTCTTTACAAGACCCGGATGAGTGCGGCTGATGAGTACTTGAGGTCCTCTTGTGGAATTTCTTACTTCAACCACATATACCTTTATTCTGTCGCCCTCGCGGAGAACTTCGGTTTTGATCCTCTCGTTTGCGGAGAGCATAGCCTCAGTAAACTCGCTGTTTGAGGAGATCCTGATGGATACACTTCCGTTCCTCGGCTCAACATGGGATACAACACCCGTTAGTATCTCGTGCTCCTTGGAAGTAAACTCCTCATAAACAAGGCCTCTCTCAGCCTCTCTTATGCCCTGGATGATAACGTTTTTCGCTGCTTGTGCTGCTATCCTGCCGAATTTCTTTGTATCAACGGGTATTGCAACAGTATCCCCGATTTTAGCCCTCTTGTTGATCTTCTTTGCAGCATCGATCTGTATCTCTGAATTGGGATCTGATACTTCCTCAACAACCGATTTGTTGACTACCATCTCGATCTTTTTCCTGTCCTCGTCGAGAATGATCTCAACGTTATCTGTGCACTCGGGATTGTCACGTCTGAAAGCGGCAAGCATGGCTTGCTTGATCTTGTCGAACATGAATTGTCTTGGAATGCCCTTTTCCTTTTCTATTTCTTCGATTGCAGAAAAGAAATCTGTGTTCATCTTGATAACTCCGTTTCAAATTTTATATATTAGAAATCTACATGCAGTCTGACCTGCGCCATAGTATCGTTATCAAAAACGATCGTCCTGCCGGCTGATTCGATGCTGGTCTCTTTATCTGTATGAGCAGTGAGGCTGCCTGTATAGGATTTGGAACCATCAACAGGCTTATACAGGTTGATGTCCACCTTATGGCCGAGGAACATTTCAAAATCCTGAGGTTTTTTCAGTACTCTGTCTGCACCGGCAGAGCAGACCTCGAATATATAGCTGTCAGGGATAAAATCCTGCTCGTCCAGAAGAGGGTCTATTTCTCTGCTGATCGCTTCGCAGTCGTTTATAGAAACGCCTCCGTCCTTATCGATATATACCCTCAGATACCATGACCCTGCCTCTTTCACATATTCAATGTCCCAGAGACTGCACCCGTTCTGTTCAACTATCGGCTTTGCGAGCTCCTCGGCTCTGCTGCTTATTTTGCTCATAATTTACCTCTTACGGATAATCCATAATAAAGGAGTGGGCGAAAACCCACTCCATTAACCGACTAACCTACTTGCACAGTGTAACATCATCATTTCGATAATGCAAGCATTTTTCAGCATTTTCTGCCTTTTTTTCTTCAGTATTCGAACTCCGGATCGTAATGAGCATAAAACTGCTCGTAGCAGAGGTCATTCTTCATTATAAACGTTGCCGCTTCAACTCCGACATACCTGTAATGCCAGGATTCGTCCCATCCAGTTAGCAGAAGCTTTTTCTGCGGATATCTCTTGATAAATCCGTATTCAAAGCAGTGCTGATCGAGCCAGGCGAACATCTCCTGATTCATATTGTCATACTTCAGAGTGCCGTGATATCTGTCCACCAAGTCAACGGCAAGGCCGAGCTGATGCTCGCTTGCTCCGGGAAAGTTTGTTATATGTCTCGCCTTTTCAACGGCTTCCTGATACTCAGGCTTCATATAAGCCTCTTTGCCGGTTATCCCCATGCTCTCTGCGATGCTGGAGGCAGTGCCGTTGAATATCTGTTCCTGATAGGAATATGACCTGTATCCGCTGTTGACATATATGCTGTAACCCGCCTCTCTCACCGCGTCGAGCATTGCGATAAGATATGGCATGGTCTCAGTATCAAACTTTGTCCCGTAATATGTGACATATTCCGCATCGATAACTTCTACTTCCGGATAATAGACTGCAGAAAGAAGGTTATCATCATTGACTATTGAATACTGATGTAATGTAATGTCGATATCCGGCCATTTCAGTCCGCCCAGTTCATCAGGCTCCTCTTCTATGACCTGCTCGGGAGGAACATAATCGGATTTAATAGTACCGCCCTCAACGCCGCCGAATATGAGCTCAGTGGAGTTATCGCGCCTTGCGTCGACTATAACAAACAGCACAAGACACAACGAGATCATGAATACGATCCATATCGTATGTTTTAGCTTTATATTCCTCACCTCCCCAATCAGGGATAATAGCATTTCGCAAGAATTAAAGCAAGTTAAAAATTATGTAAACGTATTATACCATAAACTGTGAACCATTCTACAACATTTTGTAAACATATAAGAAGATGAAAAAAGAGACAGCAGTTTCTCATCTGCTGCCTCTCTTTAATATCGTATTTTATTTGGAATTGAAGATCTTGAAAATGCTGTCGAAAGGATCTTCCTCTCCGGAGGCTGTATCGGGCTGCACAGCGGGAGTTGCCTTGGGAGCCTGTTTTGCAGGCTGAGCTGCTTTGGGCATCTCGGGAACAACAGGCGCTGCGGTCTCAGCTTTGGGAGCGGGTTTGAACGCCGACTGCTTGGGAGAAGTTGCTGAAGGCTCTTCAAATCCGGTGGCGATAACTGTCACTCGGATCTCATCCTGCATCTCATTGTCGAAGGAAGCTCCGAATATTATGTTTGCATCCGGATGTGCAGCTTCCTGAACAAGGTTTGCAGCAGCTTCAATATCATCAAGTCCCATATCCTCGGAACCGGTGATATTGATAAGAACTCCGTGTGCGCCGTTGATGGAGGTTTCCATCAGCGGGCTTGAAACTGCCATCTTTGCAGCTTCCTCGGCTTTGCCCTTGCCTGCGGCATGACCAACGCCCATATGTGCATAACCTGCGTTCTTCATGATGCATGTGACGTCCGCAAAGTCAAGGTTGATGAATCCGGTGTTCTTTATAAGATCGGAAATGCTGGTTACTGCCTGCTTGAGAACATCATCAGCGATCTCAAAAGCATTGGAAAGTGTGATCTTCTGATCAGTTGCGTATTTGAGCCTGTCGTTCGGGATGATGAGCAGCGAATCGACCTTGGCAAGCAGTTCTCTGATTCCTGCATTTGCCTGATCGAGTCTCCTCTTGCCCTCAAACTTAAATGGCTTTGTCACAACGCCGACAGTAAGTACGCCTGCTTCCTTTGTAAGATCTGCAATGATCGGAGCTGCACCTGTGCCGGTACCGCCACCCATACCTGCGGTGATGAATACCATATCAGTGTTCTCAATGACCTTGGCAATATTGCTTCTGCTTTCTTCAGCAGATTTTCTGCCTATCTCTGGATCGGAGCCTGCGCCCTGTCCGTGAGTGGTCTTCTCGCCTATCTGTATCTTTATATCGGCATTGGATATGGAAAGGGCCTGTTTATCTGTATTGATAGCAACGAATTCAACTCCGTCAGTGCCGGCCTTAACCATTCTGTTAACTACGTTGTTACCGGCTCCGCCAATGCCCAACACTTTTATAATAACAACATTATCAGGACCGGAATCAGCTTTGAAATCCATTGTCTGCCTCCAAATTAATAACAATTTCTTTACTATATTATTACAGTTTCAACAAATGGTCAATAGGAAATTTGTGATATTTTTTTGTATATCATAGGTGAAATGTATTCAATACGGCGTAAAAACTGCCGTCATTGCGCTGGATACATCGATCTCGCCGTAATCTCCGTCCTTCAGCTGATCGATCGCCGAGAGGAACATTCCGAATTTATATTCCACCTTGTAAGCATCTCCAATGATGATGGAATATCTGTTCGTGTAATCAAATTTTACTGAGTTCCTGTTTGAAAAATCTATGTGCCTGACATATCCTGCAAGTCCTCTGTCCTGGATCTGTATCAGGACTTCCGAAAGAAAAGGTACTATTTCATCATAATCCGTGACCGTTAAGGGTTCTCCGATAAGAAGTGTGCCCGGATTTATTCCTGAAACTGATATAAGTTGCGAGGTCTCTCCCTCGGCAGCCTTGCCGAGTATCTTGCAGTTTGCGTCCATAGTCCACTTCTCATCGCCCACTATCAGATAGGCAAGAGCCTTGCTCTCCTTGAGCTCTATGGTGACCTTGTCAGGAAGCGACCTGGAAATGAAAACCTCATCAACATAAGGAAGCTTTGCAAAAACCCTGCTGACAGCTGCGAACCGGTCAAAGAAGAAGAGGTTGTCGCCCTCTTCAATATCGACTGCGCTGATTATCTCTTCTTTTGTATAGTGTTCATTTCCGATAACTTCAATAGTATTGACACGGAAAATAACGCTCATCACAAATATCAGACCGATGACTATCAGGAAGAATATCAGCGGTCCGCTGATCTTGCTGATTGAGCTGAAATTGAATATTTTCGATAATCTTTCTTTAAAAGAAGGATTCATATACAGCCTTTCAGTATCAGCCTGCAACAAACTGCAGGACTTTATCGGCGATTATAGCCGCGGAATCGGGAACGCAGAACGAACTCATAGCCTCGGACATTTCAGCCTCCCTATTAGGGGACGAAAGTATCGACATTATCGTTTCCAGCAGATCCTCTCGTGTGAAGCTGCCTTCTGTCAGTACAACGGCCGCACCTTTTGCTTCGAACACTCTCGCGTTTTTTTCCTGATGATTGTTAACGACATTCGGCGAGGGAACAATCACAGCTGGTTTTCCGAGATATGCTAACTCAGCCAGCGTTGAAGCGCCGGCCCTGCAAATCACCAGATTTGCCGCTTTCATGTACAGCGGCAGATCATACACAAAATCCTTAAGTACAAAGGTTTTTTCACTGATAACCGGCAGATCAAGTCCGTTAATATACTCATACAGGTCATAATACCTTTTTCCGGTAACATGCATGAGAACAAATTCATTTTTTGGCATTATCGTAATGAACTCAGAAAAGATCTCATTCATATATCCTGAACCCAACGAGCCCCATACTGAAACAACGAGCGGAAGATCAGGATCTGCACCGAGCTGCTCATAGGCTTCAGCCTCAGGAGCTGCCTCTTCGAACTGCTTTCTCACGGGCGTGCCGGTATATTCTCCTATTCCGTTCTTATAAAACTTAAGGCTCTCACGATAACCTGTGAACACTCTCTTTACAAAACGGGAGAGCATTTTAGTAGTAAGACCCGGTTCCGAGTTGCTCTCATGAACGAATGCCGGGATTCTCAGAAGCCATGCCGCAAAAATGACAGGGAAACATACATATCCGCCGGTACCGATCACAGCGTCCGGCCGGAATCCTTTTATCAGCTTGAGCGATCTGAAGAGTGATGCGATCACATTGAATACGGTCTTAATATTATGGACTATGTCACGCGGACGCTTTCCCCTGCTCAGGTTTGTAACCGGCACGGCCTTTATCTCGTATCCGCATTTCGGCACGATGTCCATCTCCATCATGCCTTCTGCGCCGATAAAGAGATATTCTGCTTCAGGATGCTTTCTGCTTATCTCTTCAGCTATGGATACAGCGGGATATATATGGCCGCCTGTGCCGCCGCAGGTAAAAAGTATTCTCATTTGATGCCCCGTGAAATTGTTTTATTGATTAATAACGCTTCATTATCCCGATGAAGGAAAGTATCGCAAACAGAAGCGATACGGAAGTGAAAAGCGCAAATATCTGTTTTTCCTTCCATTTTCTTCCAATCCAGCCGCCCATCTCGAGGTGGTGATGGAATGGAGCCATTTTGAATATTCGCTTTCCGTGTGTAAGCTTGAAATATGAAACCTGTATAATATCAGATAGAGTCTCGATAATATACATAATGCCGATCGTCAGAAGTATGAGTGGCATGTCATATACAAACGCCATGGCTGCAACTGCGCCGCCCAGGAAAAGCGAGCCTGTATCGCCCATAAAGACCTTTGCGGGATTGAAGTTATAAATAAGGAACGCAAAAAGCCCGCCCATCATAGCAGATGAAAATATACCGGCTTCAAGAAAGGAATCTCCCCAAAGGAACGCCACGGCTGTGAAGAAAAGAAACACCGGTATGGAAGTTCCGGTTGCAAGTCCGTCAAGTCCGTCTGTGAGATTGACTGAGTTGACCGTTCCGACGATGGCGAATGTGGAGATAACTATATAGAGCCATATAGGGATATTTATCGAAACGTTGAAGAAAGGTATGTAAAGATGCGAGGTGATATATCCGAGCCTTATCATAAAGAAGATATAAATAAAGGCCGCCACAAGCTGCAGCGTAAGCTTCACCCATCCGGACAGGCCGAGATTTGCCTTATGTTTGAGTTTTTCCCAGTCATCGAGAAATCCGATTGCACCGAATACGAGTGCAAATGCAAAAATAAACAGATGGACCAGCCTTCCTTGTCTGATGGACGAAAAACCGGCTGTGATGCATGCGATCAGTATTCCAAATATGAACATCACACCGCCCATGGTAGGCGTTCCGCGCTTTTTATCGTGCCAGTAAGGTCCTATGAGCTTGATCTCCTGTCCGAATTTCTGCTTTACGAGCCAGGGTATATATATCTTTCCGAATGCGTATGTGCACACGAAAGAAATGCAGAATGAAAGTATGAGTGTGACTGTCATCTATTGTTTCCTTTCAGGTAGGAAGAAACTATTTCTCTTTCATCCATGTGGTGTTTCACATGGCCGATTATCTGGTAATCCTCGTGCCCTTTTCCGGCAAGTAATATTACATCACCGGAACGTGCATTGTCAATTGCCCAGTGGATCGCTTCAATCCTGTCGTTTATAACCGTATATGACGTATCATGGGCATAGACTCCTGGCATGATATCGTGGATTATATCAAGAGGATCCTCGGTTCTCGGATTATCGCTGGTAACTATGCAAAGGTCTGATAACTCAGCGGCGACTGAACCCATTATGCTCCTTTTTGTTCTGTCCCTGTCTCCGCCGCAGCCAAACAGTGTTATCAGTCTGCCTTTAGTGAGAGGTTTTAATGTGTTCAGAACGTTTTTAAGCGCATCCGGAGTATGGGCATAGTCGATAATTACCGTGTAATCGTCCCCCGTATCAACTATCTCCAGTCTTCCCTTAACCCCCGTTGCAGTGCATAAGGCATCGCAGCAGGCATTGAATTCAAGGCCTGCCGAACAGCATACAGCAAGCGCTCCAAGTGCATTATGTACGGAGAAAAGCCCTGGTATCGGTATGGTCACCTTTCTCGTCTCATCATTATGATGCACTTCAAACTCTGCGCCTTTTTCAGTACATACGATATCATCCGCAAAGAAATCTGCAGTACTGTCCGAAATGGAATAAGTGTTCAGCATGCAGGTGATATCCTTCAGGAAAAAAGGTGACCACTCGTCATCAAGATTGATGCAGGCAGTGCAGCAGCTGCTGAATAGCTTTTTTTTCGATGCTGCGTAATCATCCATGGTTTTATGGAAATCAAGATGATCCTGCGTGAGATTTGTAAACTCCGCAACATCAAAGCATATGCCGGCCACTCTGTCCAGCTTAAGCGAATGAGAGGAAACTTCCATAATTACATAGCCGCATCCTGCCTCATTCATATCGGAGAGAAGTTTCTGGAGTTCAAGGCTTTCCGGTGTGGTATGCTCAGTAGGGATGATCTCATCGCCTATCATGTTGTTTATAGTACCGACAAGGCCTGTTTTTGCCCCTGTGCATACCTCTAATATGTGCTTGAGAAGATAGCTTGTGGTTGTTTTTCCGTTGGTGCCGGTAAGGCCTATTGTCTTCATCTTTCCGGCAGGATCGTCAAAGAAGTTTTTGCTGGCTATAGCCAGGGCATACCGGGAATTGTCAGTTATAACATAGCTGCATTTGCACTGCGGCATCCTCTCGCAAAGGATCACCGCAGCCCCGTTTTTCAACGCAGCATCAATATATTTATGCCCGTCCGTTTCGAAGCCGGATATGGCAACAAATACATCGCCCGGCTTTGTTTTTCTGGAGTCATAGCTTATTCCGCTGACCTCGGTCTCAGGCAGCGCATTTGACTCTGTTATCTTAATTCCGCTGAGTAATCTGCTTAGAAGCATTATTCAGATATCTCCGATCTTTTCAGCGACGCGAAGCTTTGCGCTTCTTGATCGTGGATTTTCAAGCAGTTCCCTCTCAGAAGGAACTATGGGTTTCTTTGTGACGCTTCTGAGCGTCTGTTTGAATCCGCATACGCATACAGGCAGATCTCTTGGGCAGGTACAACCGTTTTCCCTTGCAGCTATCCCCTGCTTAACTATCCTGTCTTCAAGAGAATGGAAGCTGATAACGCACAGCCTTCCCCCGGTTTTAAGTTTATCAGGAGCCGTGTCTATCATTCTCTGAACAGAGCCGAGTTCATCATTGACAGCTATCCTGATGGCCTGAAATGTCCTCTTTGCCGGATGTTGCTTTTCTCTCAAGGCTGCTGCCGGCATAGCACTTCTGATGATATCCACAAGTTCGAAAGTTGTCTCTATAGGGGAAAGCTCACGTCTTCTCGAAATGGCCTCAGCTATGCTTGAGGAATATCTCTCCTCTCCGTATTTCCATAGTATTCCGCTGAGTTCCTTCGAAGACCATCCGTTCACAATATCATATGCGCTCAGCTTGCAGTCGGTGTCCATGCGCATATCCAGAGGAGCATCCTGCATATAAGAAAAGCCTCTGAAATCATCGTCCAGCTGAGGAGATGAAACGCCGAGGTCAAATATCATCCCGTTAACGGCTTCTATGTCCAGTTCATTCAGTATATTGCATATATTGCCGAAATCATCATGGACTAAGGTCAGCTTATCGGAAAACTGAGAAAAGTTTACCCGTCCGGTTTCGATTGCATAGTTATCCTTGTCTATGCCTATAAGCCTTCCGTGATTGAGCCTTTTGAGGATCTGCCAGGAATGCCCGCCCATTCCGAAAGTACCGTCAACATATATACCGTCTTTGTCAATATTAAGGTTTTCTATCGTCTCTTCGAGCAGAACAGAGTAATGCCGTGGATTCAATGCCGTTCCTCCGGGAGTAAATAAACATGAAAATAGCCGGAATTATAAGTTCCGGCTATTCGTATTTTTAAGTTTCAGGACCTGTCCTTTGGATTAACGGTTTCTATCTTCGGCTGCTGTTGAGACGGCCTCTGTTGCGGCTGTTGCTGAGGTCTTCTCTGCTGCGGCTGCTGCTGAGCAGGCTTTACCGAAGTATTTGAAGTGAATGCGCTATGAGCAGACTTGATCGAATTAAGAGACTCTGACAGGCTGAACTCTGCCTTTTTCATCAGGTCGTCAACATATTCACTGGCAACTCTTCTGAGCTCCTTGGATTTTGCCTCGGCGGAATTGACCATCTCAGCAGCTCTGGCTCTTGCCACTCTGACGATCTCCTGCTCCTCGACAAGTGTCCTTGCCTTTTCTTCAGCGCTCTTTCTTAGTGCTTCTGCTTCCTTCTTGGCGTTTCCGATGAACTCATCGCGTGCGGCAACAAGTCTCTTTGCCTCTGCAAGAGACGTCGGCAGATTGGCTTTGATCTCATTTATTATCTCAATTGCTTTTTCGCGCTCGATGATGCATCTGTCATTTCCGAGTGGAACTTTATACGCCTCGGTTATCATGCCATAAAGGATATCCAACAGTTCAAGTACGTCATTTTCCATTATTGATCCTCCATAATTCAGCTTTTTTTTCTATATCGGTAATTATTTCATTCGGAACAAGTCCGGAAAGATCAGCGCCGTACTTTGACATTTCGCGCACAACGCTTGAACTCAGAAAAGTATACTTCTCGCTGGAAGGTATGAAAAGAGTCTCAAGCCTTTTGTTGATCCTTTTATTCACCAGATCCATCTGGAATTCATATTCAAAGTCGGAAGCTGCCCGAAGACCTTTGACTATAACACCGTGTTCGAATGTCGATGCATATTCGGCAAGAAGGCCGGAGTAATAATCCACGCGTACATTCGGGAATCTTTCAACTGAACGGCGTATCATATCCATCCGTTCCTCAACGGTAAACATCGTGGAGGTCTTTGATGCGTTGTTGAGTATGCAGACCACGACCTCGTCGAAAGTTCTTGAAGCTCTGCGAATTATATTCAAATGTCCTAAAGTAATGGGATCAAAGCTTCCGGGGCATATCGCCGTAATCATATGAATATTTTCTCTCTTTCTCAATAACGGGAAAACAGACTGAGTTTTACGCTGCCGTATTTATAGCTTTTAATCGGATAATAAGGGTGCTTTAGGCCATCAAGCACTTTATCAACTCGTGATTCGATGATAATTATACCACCCTCATTCAATATGTCAAACAAATTGATGTTTTTCATAACGATTTCATAGTATTCAGAGTCGTAAGGCGGGTCTACGAATACAATATCGAACTTTTCGCCTCTCTGAAGATATGTAACTGCATCCGTCTGAAGTACCTCAGCATTGAATCCGCACTTTTTAAGGTTCTCTTTTATTATATTAACTGCGTCACGTCTTTCATCGATGAACACGGCGCTCTGCGCTCCACGGCTCATACACTCTATCCCGAGCTGTCCGGAGCCTGCGAAAAGATCGAGCACCCTTCTGCCCTGGATGTCGAACTGGATTATGTTGAAAAGCGATTCTTTTACAATATCCGCAGTGGGACGTGTATCGAGTCCTTTCGGTGATATTAGTTTCCTGCCTCTGGCAGATCCCGAGATAACTCTCATATATAATAAGCCTTAACTTTCCTTATGAAAATAATTGTAAACGGATGCAGCCGCATCAGCCGGCAGTAACTCTTTAAGCTCATCCAGTGACGCGCTCTTTACCGCCTTTACTGTCCTGTATCTGTCTATCAGCAGGCTCTTTCTCTTAGCGCCTATGCCGGGTATCTCATCAAGTACGGATGCAAACTGTTCGTTTCTGATTTTTTTCTGATAATCTATTGCAGACCTGTGAGTTTCCTCCTGAATGTTTCCTATAAAGGAAAACAGTTCTCTGTCTCCTGCTATGTCAACTTCCTGACCCAGCGGAGTGACCAGCGCTCTTGTTCTGTGTCTGTCATCCTTTACCATGCCGAAAACATTAGTTTCAAGGCCAAGCTCCTGCATGGCACTGACCGCGGCTGAGGTCTGCTCAGTACCGCCGTCGATCAGTATCAGATCGGGCATTTCGGCAAAGGAATGCTCCTTCTTTAGATACTCGTTAAACCGTCTGCTGATACAGGAATAAATGCTCTCAAGGTCATTCTGTAGCTGCTGCTCCCTTAATCTGAACTTTCTGTAGTCCTTTCTGCTCTTCTTTCCGTCTTTGAACACAGTCATAGCAGCGACTATACCGGAGCTTCCGAGATTTGATATATCATAAGCTTCAATCCTGTGCGGTATGTCATCAAGAGCAAGTTTTTTCTGCAATTCCTGCAGTATCCTAAGGATCCGGTTTTCCGCGGATACTATCCTCTTTATCTCCTCTTCCGAATTGAGAACTGCATATTCGAGAAGACGGCGTCTGTCGCCGCGTTTGGGACATACTATCTCGACATTCCTTCCGCAGCGTTCGCTCAGGAATCTCTCAAGCTCTGTCCGGCTGTCGCTCTCATGATCTATAAGTATAGTTTTCGGTATACCTGCATCATCCGAGGTGTAATACTGGCTTATAAAAGAACTGACAGCGTCAGCGTCCGATTCAACAGGTTCATCGGTCATTTCTGTATGCTTGTCCACAAGTTTTCCGTCGTTATAACTGAGAACCGTAAAGCAGCTTTTATACCCTCTTGCAAAGCCGATAGCGTCAAGATCAGAATAATGCAGCGAGAGCACTCTTTGCCTGTTAGCCAGAAGTTTTATCAGCTTTATCCTGTCGCGAAGCTCGGCTGCCTTTTCAAAATTAAGCCCGTCAGCTTCTTCTTCCATACTGCTTTCAAGCTCTTCAAGCAGTACTTCAGTCTTTCCCTGCAGGATCTTTACGGCCTGATCGATACGCGACCTGTATTCCTTCTGATCCAGAACGCCTGTGCACCAGCCGGCGCATTTTTTCATATGGAAATTGAGACACGGTCTTCCCGACCCGATGTCTCTCGGGAATTTTCTGCTGCAGTCGGGCAAAAGCAGCGCCTTTTTTATTTCCTCTATTATGCTTCTGCTGTTCTTTCTCCCCCCGTAAGGCCCGAGGTATAGAGCTCCGTCTTCCCTGCTTTTCTGGCTTATACTTATATTCGGATATGCGCTTTTTATATCCACCCTTATGAACGGATATGCTTTATCGTCCTTGAGAAGGATATTGTAATGGGGTTTGTGCTGCTTTATCAATGAGTTTTCAAGCACCAGCGCCTCAAATTCCGAGGACACGATTATAACGTCAAAATCGGCAACCTTGCTTACCATGGCGGCAACCTTGCTCTCATGCTCCCCGTGAAAATAGCTGCTCACCCTGTTCTTCAGCTTCTTAGCCTTGCCGATGTAGATGATCTGTCCGGAAGCGTCCTTCATAATATATACACCCGGCAGAAGCGGCAGTTTATTCGCTTTTTCAGAAAGTGTTTCTGTCATTGTCAGTAAATCATAAAAAAACAAGGACGTGCAGAGCACGTCCTGATTGTTTTCAAGTAAACTTATTCAGAGAAATCGGAATCGATCAGCTCAGAAAGAGTTGCAATTGCTTCCTCTTCGTCCGCGCCGTCAGCGATCAGAGTGATAACAGTTCCTTTTACGATGCCGAGAGAAAGAACACCGAGAAGGCTCTTTGCATTGACCCTGCGCTCTTCTTTCTCGACCCAGATGCTGCTCTTAAATTCGTTTGCTTTCTGAATAAAAAATGTCGCGGGTCTGGCATGGAGACCGACCTGATTATTGATGGTAACTTCTTTCGAAATCATAATAATTTATCTCCTCAATAATAGTGCATATAAAATAGCAAATTTTGACTCAGACGTCAATATCCTGACAAAGTTTCGTTATTTTATACATTATTACAGAAATTTTGAGTAGTTTTTATTTCAGTTCGACAATAGTCACACCAGTTTCACCCTCTCCGAATACACCAAGCCGGTATGATTTGACCAGCTTGTTCTTTTTGAGCATATTGTGTATAGCCGTCCTCAGCGCGCCTGTTCCTTTGCCGTGAATGATTGTTACCTTTTCGAGCTTTGAAAGCACTGCGTTATCAAGATACTGCTCGGCAACATAAACAGCCTCGGCAGATTCCATGCCTCTGAGGTCTATCGAGGCGCTGAGTGAATCGGAGCGGAGCCTGCTGCCCGTTGAAACAGCTGCTACCTTCTTCTGCGGTCTTTCGTCCTCAAGCAGATATACATCGTCCTGCGAAGCATTGATATTTATAATACCGGCACGGAGCTGCAGAGTGCCGTCCTTTGATACGGAGAGCACATCCGCCTTCTTGTTCATGGACTTTATAAGTACAACATCACCTGCCTTAACGGGACGGGACGATTTGAGGTCTTTGTTCTCATTATGATCAGCGGTGATGTTGATATTGTCCTCAGCCATATTGAGCTTAGCCCTGAGTATGTTCCTCTCCCGGTTTATGGCATCGATCTCATCGTCCGCATCAGATCTTTTCTTCAGCTCATCAAGCTCGGCAAAAACTTCTTCCACAGCTGTTCTCGCCTCCTCAATTATCCTCTGGGCATCTCTTTTCGCCTTCAGGTCGGATTTCTCCAGCTTCACCTCAAGTTCAGAGCGCAGCCTCGCGGACTTCCTCTCGTTTTCGGAGATCTGTCTGAGTTTTACTGCGATCTCGTTCTTTTCAGATTCGAGTTTTACTCTTATATCATTTAGTCTTGATATTGTGTCCTCAAAGTTCTTCTCAGATGAGGCAACTCTCGCTGACGCATCATCTATTACCGCGCCGTCGAGACCGAGCTTTCTTGCAATGGAGAAAGCGTTGGATTTACCAGGCATTCCCATGACTATGTGATAAGTCGGGCTGAGAGTTTCAACGTCGAATTCGCAGGATGCGTTCTGGACCTTCTCATTGTTCAGCGCATATACCTTAAGCTCCGCATAGTGGGTTGTCGCCGCGATAACAGCTCCCTTTTCCCGTGCAGCCTCTATGATGGATATTGCAAGAGCGGCGCCTTCCACAGGATCTGTTCCTGCACCGAGTTCGTCGAAAAGAACGAGAGATCTATCGTCACATTCGTTGAGGATGGTGACTATGTTCTTCATGTGCGATGAGAATGTTGAAAGATTCTGCTCTATGCTCTGTTCATCGCCTATATCTGCCATAACGTTTGAAAAAACAGGCAGATTGCTCTGATCGTCTGCAGGGATATGCAGTCCGCATTGGTTCATCAGCGCCAGTAGGCCGATAGTCTTCAATGTAACAGTCTTGCCGCCTGTGTTGGGCCCTGTGATAATGAGCGTATCAAATTCATCTCCGAGCTCTATATCCACCGGTACAGCCTTGGCGGGATCAAGCATCGGATGTCTTGCTTTTTTTAGAACTATTCCCGTATCCTCGCACATTGCTTCAGTTCCGCGGTACTGGTAAGAAAGCTTGGCTTTTCCGAATATAAAATCAAGCGTTACCAGCAGATTCAAATCAGAGACTATATCCATCTCGTGCACCGCGCACTCAGCAGAGAGCGTTCGCAGAATTCTCTCTATCTCGTTTTTTTCCCGTGAATAGAGCTCCCTTAATTCGTTGTTCGATTTGACCGCTGCATTCGGTTCGATGAAAACGGTCATGCCTGAAGAGGACATATCATGCACAAGCCCCGGTATCTCGTTTTTATGTTCTATCTTCACCGGAACAACAAATCTGCCGGATCTCGTGGTTATTATCGGCTCCTGGAGATATTTGGCATATGATGGTGAGGAGATTATCTTCTGCAGCGAGTTTCTTATATTTGCCGATTCAGCCCTTATCTTCCTTCTTATGTCTGCAAGGGCAGGCGATGCGTTGTCCGCTATCTCATCTTCGCTTAGAATGCTTGATAGTATTCGCTCCTCGAGATATTTATTGACACTCAGTGCATTGAAATAGCTGTCTATGCAGGATCCGGCAAATCTGTCATCCGCAGAATAGCTTTTGGCAACGCGGGCTGACTGCAGCAGCTTTGCTATATCGAGAAGCTCAATAGTATTGAGGCAGCCTCCCATGGAAGCTCTCTGCAGGCAGAAGCTGACGTCCTTCACCCCGTAAAACGAAGGCGAGCCCTTCAGTACTATCATCTTCACAGCAGCGCTTGTTTCGGCCAGCATGCTGCGCACCTCTTCCTTTCTGAAAGAAGGCCGCAGCCTTATTGCTTTCTCCTTTGCCGGCTCGCTTACGCAACTGTCCGCAAGCCTGCGGAGCATTTTATCCAATTCCAGTGTTTCAAAAAACTTGTTTTCCATTTCTCAGTTGACTGTCTTCCAGTATTCGAGTGAATTGAAATTTCTGCCTGTGTGCCTAAGAAAGAATGCTTCACAGGCTTGGGAAAGAGTTATTATGTCTTCTTTCGGGAGCTTGAAGGAGATATAGTTCTTAATATTTGAAGATATGATATAGCGCATGGCTTTCAGCACATTATCTCCTATCTCCATCGAAATGCCCATAGAGCTGTTACAGCACTTCCTGCAGCAGATAACTCCGTTTTCTATGCCGAAAACAGGCTCTTCCGGCTCCTCGGATCCGCAAACGAAACAGCTTCCAGTATCTGGCTGGAATCCAGCAGCGGATATGAGTTTTAGCTCAAATGCGGCCTTGATCTGTTCCGGCGAATACATATCATTGCTCAGAGCATAGAGCGCGTTAAGAACTGTTCTGAGCATGTTTTTGTCCGGTGTTTCATCTATGCACAGCACATCAACAGCCTCGCAGAAATAACAAGCGAGGCTGTATTTTCCTATGTCCGCCCTCAACCCGTTGAAGTATTCAGCCACCGAAGCCTCTTTAACGGAATATATACCCTTCCTGTAATCAAGGACGAAGTCCGAATATGTCAGGCTTTGAGTTGGAGCAGAGATCCTGCTGCGCTTGCTGAGAGCACCGTGAGCAGATACAGTTATCTTTCCGCAATCCTCAGTATAAAGAGTAAGTATGCGGTCAGCTTCCCTGTATCTTGCTTCTCTCAATACGAGACCTTTAGTGTTGATATACATTTTCAGCTGTCTTTGAAGCCGAAGTTGCTCAGCATGAGATCGGAATTTCTCCAGTTCTCTTTTACTTTTACCCAAGTTCTGAGCATCACCTTGCATCCGAGGAACTCCTCGATGTCCTCTCTGGAAAGTGAGCCAATCTTCTTCAGCATGACACCGTTCTTTCCTATGATTATGCCTTTATGTGAAGCCTTTTCGCAGTATATAACTGCTTCAAGATCCACGTTTCCGTTGGGTTGTTCCGCAAAACTGCTTATCTCAACCGCTGTTCCGTGCGGGATCTCCTTATCGAGGCACTGCAGCAGCTTTTCACGCACTATTTCAGCGCATATCTGCCTTTCAGGCTGATCGGTTATCATATCGTCCGGGTAATAATGCGGTCCTTCCGAGGCAAATTTTTCCATCTCCCCAAGAAGTATGTCCAGACCGTCTCTCCTCTCGGCTGAAATGGGCACGACCGCATCGAATTCGTGCTCATTGCTGTATATTCCGATCACTTCAAGTATCCTGCTTTTATCAACAGTGTCAATTTTGTTTATAACGAGGATGCATGGTAGGCCCGAGGCCTTAATTCTGCTTATCAGCTCGGATTCCTGTGGTCCGACAAGCGCAACAGGTTCGACCAGCAGCAGTATGCAGTCAGCATCGAACACAGTGTTGCTGATTATCTCCATCATATAGTTCCCAAGCTTTGTCCTGGGTTTGTGGAATCCCGGTGTATCGAGCAGGACGAACTGCGTCTCACCGTGCGTAACAACTCCTGTTATCCTTGTTCTGGTGGTCTGCGGCTTATCCGATACTATGGATACCTTCTCACCGACAAGACGGTTTGTGAGCGTTGATTTCCCGACGTTTGCCCTGCCGCAGACTGAAATGACAGCTGATCTTGTCATTCTTTCTCTCCCATGATCATTTTTTCTCTGGCTCTCATCTGCTTTTTCATCTCTCCCTCGTCAACATGGTCGTAACCGAGAAGATGCAGCATTGAGTGCACCGTAAGGTATTCCACCTCTTTATATACGCTGTGCCCGAATTCCTCTCCCTGCTGTTCGCATTTAGTTACGGAGATGACTATATCTCCAAGAATATATTTTCCCGACGAATGATCGAATTCACAGCATTCCTCATCGAACCTCCCGGGTTCGAACTCGTTTGCCGGGAAAGACAGCACATCGGTCTCCCTGTCCACTTTACGGAATTCGCTGTTTATCTTTTTTATTCCCTCATTGTCCGTGAAAAGAACGCTCACCATGCAGGGCAGGCAAACGTTTTCATATTTCAGAGTCCTGTTAATGGCAGATCTGACTCTGCTTTTCAGGAACGGATGCTTTTTAAAGCTGCCATCGCTGGAGAAATCTATCTTATTGCCCATTATTTTCTTTGCTTTCTGTTATCGTTTTCAGATCTGGCCGGTTTATTGTTTGTCTCGAATCTCTCATATGCATCTATGATCTCCTGAACAAGCCTGTGCCTTACAACATCCTTGCCTGTAAGTGTGCATATGGCAATGTCATCTATCCCTTCGAGGACCTTCATTGCTATCTTCAATCCGCTTACCTTGTCCTCAGGCAAGTCAATCTGCGTTATATCGCCAGTAATAACAGCCTTTGAGCCAAAGCCCAGCCTGGTGAGGAACATCTTCATTTGCTCTCTAGAGGTGTTCTGAGCCTCGTCAAGGATTATGAAGCTGTCATCAAGCGTGCGCCCGCGCATATATGCAAGAGGAGCTACCTCGATATTGCCCTTTTCAAGATACTTCTGATATGTATCGGCTCCCAGCATTTCAAACAGCGCGTCGTAAAGAGGCCTCAAATACGGATCCACCTTGCTTTGCAGATCTCCGGGAAGAAAACCCAGCCTCTCTCCGGCTTCAACGGCAGGACGCGTGAGTATTATCCTGTTAACAGCTCCCGATCTGAATGCAGCAACAGCCGATGCCACTGCAAGATATGTTTTGCCGGTTCCGGCTGGTCCTATGCCGAGCGTTATTGTGTTGTTCGCTATCGCACTGCAGTACTGGTTTTGACCGACGGTCTTTGCTTTAACAGGCTTTCCCTTTGCCGTAACGCATATAACGTCATCCACCATTTCATAAACGAGATCGGTCTTATCGTCGTGTGCAAGGCTGATGATATAACGCACTTTCTGCGTGTCAATGATCTCACCTCTGGAGGCAAGATAAAGAAGCGCGTCGAGCGCCTTTTCCGCACAGTATACATTTTCCGCTTCACCGCTGATTATTATCCTGCCGTCACGGTTGAGAACGTTCACGTTAAGCTCACTTTCTATTATGCCCACGTTTCTGTCGAACGATCCGAAAACGTTGATAACAGTTTCCAGCCTGTCTGCTTCAATTATTTTTTCTATCAAATGATATCACCTTTTACCGTTTTTTATGATACTATCATATCCGCGTCTTTTTTGCCACACAAACATAAGAGCCGGAACTTTAATGTTCCGGCTCCTGTTATTCTGTTATTTGTGTCAGATATTTCCCTCTTTGAGGTCCTGCGTGTATGCAGTGTACTTTGCAACTTTTGCCTGGCAGTCCTCCGCGTTTTTGCCGCGGGCGAGTATATAAACCTTTATCTTCGGCTCTGTGCCGGAAGGACGGATTATAAAGTTCGTAAGGTCGGCAAGTTCGAAATAGAGCACGTTCGAACCCCAGAACGGAGTTTTGTCAACTTTTCCGAGATCCTTTACGAATACAGAGCCGTCTGCATAGTCTCTCATTCGAAGGACATCGGTGCCAAGGATCTGCATCGGCGGTTGCTCGCGAAGCTTCGCCATGAGCGCACGCATTGCGGCAAGTCCGTCAACACCGGGCATAACGAGGTTGACGGTCTTCTCAGCAAAGAAACCGTATTTCTCATAGAGTCTGTTAACTGCATCAAGAAGAGTCATGCCCTGATTGTAGTAATATGCGCCCATCTCTGCAACTATAAGAGAAGCTGTAACGGCATCCTTATCACGAACATAGTCGCCGACCATGTAGCCGTAACTCTCTTCAAACGCAAAGATATAGTTATAACTCTTCGCTGCCTCCCAACTGGCAACCCTCTCGGCCATAAACTTAAAGCCGGTGAATGTATCCTCAAAATGGACATCGTTGTATTCGCAAATCACTCTCGCCATGCTGGTGCTCACGATGCTGGAGAGAACGCCTGGATTCTCAGGCATGGTGCCGGTCCTGTTGCGGGAGTTTATTATATAGTCTATAAGCAGAACGCCAAGCTGATTGCCGGAGATGGTAACGTATTCATCGCCTTTTCTCACCATGGTGCCGATCCTGTCGGAATCCGGGTCGGTGCCTATGATGAGGTCGCTTCCAACTTTCTTCGCAAGGTCAACTGCCAGATAGAAGCCCTCGGGATTCTCCGGGTTCGGACTTTCAACGGTCGGGAAGTTGCCGTCTATGACCATCTGCTCGTCAACGCAGTAGAGATGCTTGATGCCGAGCCTGTGCAGTGCTTCGGGAACGAGCTTATAGCCGCATCCGTGGAACGGCGTATAGACTATCTTCATAGTTTCGGCAGCCTTGGCGACCGCTTCCTTGTCAATAGCCTGTTTCATAACGTTCTCAAGGAAGGCTTCGTCTGTTTCTCTGCCGATGATGGTGATGCGTCCATCCGCAACAGCCTCATCGAAAGAGCAGGTCTTGAAACAGGTGAATATATCACTTGCAGCCATCTTGGCTGCAATGGCGTCCGCCTCTTTGGGAGGAAGCTGTGCACCATCGCTCCAGTATACTTTGTATCCGTTATACTCCTTGGGGTTATGGCTGGCAGTGATATTCAGACCGGCGGTTGTGTGATAGTGACGTACCGCAAAACTCAGTTCGGGAGTGGGTCTGAGTTCGTCGAAAAAATAAACCTTTATCCCGTTTGCAGCCATAACGCATGCTGCTTCCTTTGAGAATTCAACGCCGTTTAAGCGGCAGTCGTGGGCGATGACAACGCTCTTCTCTTCGCCTTTGTCCTCAAGTATAACATCGGCAAAAGCCTGGGTGGCGTGCCTGATGATGTGGACGTTCATGTTGTGAAGTCCGGTCTTCATAGTACCTCTGAGGCCGGCGGTACCGAACTCCAGCGGGGCAAAGAACCGTTCCTCTATCTCTTTCTCATTGTCGGCAATAGCATTGAGCTCGGCCCATTCATCCTCGTTAAGAGCGGGGTTGTCGAGCCATCTTTTGTACTCATCAAGGTAATTGCTCATCGGTAACTTCCTCCGTGTTATTCATAAGGTTTAATGCATCTTCAAGCATTGATTCCGGAACATAGAGATCCGTTCCGAGTCCGCTCATTCCGAGTATCACCCTGCCGAACTCGCCGTCACCCGGATAGTTTTTGATAACGGGAATCCCATAGGCGTCAAGCATGCTGACAAGCAGTTCGTCCTGCATATCGCTGGCACTCAGGTGGCACAGGAAAACAGCCTTCTCGTTTTCACCATTATCACCCTTTGGCCATATATCCGTCAACGGTTTTTTATCATTTTTATCAAATCCGAAAATATTAATTACCTCCAATATAATTATATTATTTGTTATATTTGGTACCTTCAGTTATGGAAAATGCCCTGTATATCTGCTCCAGCAGAAAAACCCTCGCAAGATGATGAGGCAGTGTCATATCAGACATGCTCAGCTTCAGGTCGGAGCGTTTCTTTATCTTCTCCGAAAGTCCGAACGATCCGCCTATTATGAAAGTCAGCTTCGACTTACCTGAAAGCAGCACCCTGTTTAACTGTTCAGCAAAGGCAGCGCTGTTGAATCTCTTTCCCTCAACGCACAGCGTTATGACGTACTGATCCTTCTTAAGAAGCTTTTCAATTTTTTCAGCCTCTTCGGAAAGCCCTTTATCGATCTCCTTCTCCGAGGGCTCGGAAGAAAGCCTTTTCTCCGGGATCTCCGTAACGGAAATGCGACAGAAACCAGACAGCCGCTTCAGATATTCGGCCGCTGCTTCCTGATAGAATTTTTCCTTGTTTTTTCCTACACAGATGACTGTGATCTCAACCATATTGTCATAAAAAGCAAAAGTGCCCTTAAATGAGCACTTAGCCTGATCAGCTTATCGATATGATCCTGTCAGCCGATTCGTCGCCGTCCGGGAAGTCGACTATCTGTATGTCGGCTCCGAGAGACCTGAGTTTTCCGGCAAAGTTTTCATATCCGCGTTCAATAAAATGGATATCGTTGATAACGGTCCGGCCTGTCGCACAGATCCCTGCGATAGTCATCGCAGCTCCGGCGCGAAGGTCGCAGGCGTATACTTCGGCTCCGGTCAATCTCTGCGGTCCTTCTATGACAGACACTCTGCCGTCAACCTGAATCTCGGCGCCCATTTTGCGTAGCTCGCTAACGTATTTGAACCTGTTATCGTAGATACCTTCGGTAACCACGGATACGCCGTTGGCGAAGCAGAGCAGTGTTGAAAACTGGGGCTGCATATCCGTTGGGAATCCAGGATAAGGCAGCGTTTTGATATTGAGCTTTCTCAAGCCCTGTTTCGGTGCCTTGACAAGAACGGAATCCTCGTAATCCTGAACTATGGTGCCTGTCTCGCGAAGTTTGGCGCTGATGCATTCAAGATGCTTGGGAATAACGTTCTTTATAAGCACTTCCCCGCCTGAAGCAGCTGCAGCCACCATAAAGGTTCCCGCTTCTATCTGATCGGGTATGATGGAATAGAATCCGCCGTGGAGAGAATCAACTCCGTTTATCTTTATTGTGTCTGTTCCTGCCCCGCGCACGTCAGCGCCCATGGAGTTGAGAAAGTTTGCAAGGTCAACTATATGCGGCTCTCTTGCAGCGTTCTCGATAATGGTCCTGCCCTGAGCGAGCACTGCTGCCAGAATGATGTTCATCGTAGCCCCGACGGAGACTTTATCAAGATATATCTTATTTCCGTGCAGCTTACCATCTGATGCAACGGCGGTGATAAACCCGTTTCTAACGGTCATATCCGCCCCCAAAGCAGATATTCCTTTTATATGCTGTTCTATCGGTCGAACACCGAAATTGCAGCCGCCGGGCATAGTGGTCTTTGCATAGCCGAACCTTCCCAGCATGGCTCCTATTAGATAATAGGAAGCTCTGATCCGCCTGGTGAGATCATATGGTGCATCAGTATACTTGACACTGCTGCAGTCGATCTCGATAGTGGTGTTGTTGATGAAGTTTATCTTTGCGCCCATCTGGTTCAAAATGGTGAGGAGCATGTCTGTATCACTGATATGCGGAATGTTTTCTATTCTGCATACTCCGTTAACAAGCAGGGCTGCCGGTATTATTGCAACGGCCGCATTCTTTGCTCCGCTGATTGTTACTTCGCCGAATAGTGGTCTGCCGCCGTTGATAACATACTTTTCCATATAAACCAACCTAACTGCCAGCTACTTAAGCGCTGACGACTATATATTGTATCATATGACAATTCTAAAGGCAATATATATAATAGCAGGGCATTTTAATTTACATAATTCGGTTGCTTTGCTCTTATAATATAGCACTTAACTCTTTAGGATTCCACAATTATTTGCGTTTTGCTTTAATTTTTTCAATTAATTTCACTAAATATTGTGGTCCGGCTCTTTTTATTTCATCCGAAAGCACTTTCATTAACAATTCAGTTACACTTCCCATCTTCCGTTTTATATGAAACTGTGTTATTATGTCCATTGGATGTGATCAGATGAATAATGAAAAGCGAGATGTCGCGACAAACAGAAAAGCATTCCATGACTATTTCGTTCTCGACCGGTACGAAGCCGGGATAGAGCTCGCCGGCACCGAGGTAAAGTCCATACGTGCAGGAAACATCAATCTTAAAGATTCTTTCTGCACTATAAAGAACGGAGAGATATTCATCCGTGGAATGCATATAAGTCCCTATTCTCATGGTAATATTTTCAATAAGGATCCCGTCAGGCCCAGAAGGCTCCTCATGCACAGAAAAGAGATATCAAAGCTCAATTCAAGGATCATGCAGGACGGCGTTGCCCTTATTCCTTTGTCCGTTTATTTCAAAGGGAGCCTTATCAAAGTTGAGCTCGGACTGTGTAAAGGTAAGAAGCTTCATGATAAACGCGACAGTGAAGCCGAAAAGGAAACAAAGCGCGATATCGAGCGCACGATGAAGGAAGGAAGGTTTAAAGAATGAGCAACCCGATCGTAACTTTCGAGATGGACACCGGAAAAGTGATGAAGGCGGAGCTTTATCCCGAGATCGCTCCCAACACGGTGAACAATTTCATTTACCTTCTCAACAAAGGCTTCTATGACGGCCTGATATTCCACAGGGTGATCAGCGGCTTCATGATCCAGGGCGGCGACCCTCTCGGCAGAGGAACGGGCGGCCCAGGATATAAGATCAGGGGAGAATTCAGAGCGAACCACTTTGATAATCCCCTGCTCCATGAGCGCGGAGTACTCTCGATGGCAAGGGCCGGGCATCCTGATTCAGCCGGCAGCCAGTTCTTTATCATGCATCAGGACGCTCCCCATCTTGACGGTGCGTACGCAGCCTTCGGCAAACTCATTGAAGGCTTCGATGTTCTCGACGAGATCGCCGATACCAGGACCAACTATTCGGATATGCCCAGAATCCCTCAGGTGATGAAAAAAGTATCGGTAGACACATTCGGTGAGTCCTATCCGGAACCTGAGAAACTATATAGCTGAGATCCCGGGGATGTAACGGATTCGACGGGGATACGGAGATCTGATAAGCGGGCGGATGTGACATGCATCCTTAAAAATGTCAACTTTTATAAATTAAAGAACAACGATAACACTGTTCTTCTCGCTGCTTGATCAGTGAGCGTCTGTTTCGGGAGTACCACGGCCCGATCT
>CACYDX010000164.1 GCA_902773255.1 Oscillospiraceae bacterium | reverse complement strand
CCGAAATGAAACACGGAAGCTGCAAGCCCGGCGTCCACTTTCGGCAAGGTTTTGAACAGGGTTATGAAGTCCTCCGTTTTTCCCGCCCCGCCTGACGCTATCACCGGAACGCTCACTGCATCGCAGACCGCCGCGAGCATCTCCAGATCGAAGCCCTCCTTAGCGCCATCGGTATCGATGGAGTTAACCACTATCTCTCCGGCACCTGAATCGACGCAGCTTTTAATCCAGGGAACGGCCTCCATGCCCGTGTTTTCCCGTCCGCCCTTGGCGAATACCCTGAAAACGCCGTCCACACGTTTTATATCCACGGAAAGCACCACACACTGATCTCCGTATATATTGGCGGCTTTTTCGATGATGCCCGGATCCCTGATCGCGCCGGAATTCACACTCACCTTATCGGCGCCGCACTTGAGCACCCTGTCAAAATCCTCAGCGGTATTTATGCCGCCTCCGACAGTAAGCGGTATGAAAACATTTTCCGCTGTTTCACGCAGTATATCGGTGAACAGCCGTCTTCCCTCCGCAGAGGCCGTGATATCGTAGAACACCAGTTCATCCGCTCCGCAGGAACTGTAGAACTTTGCCAGATCCATCGGTGATGCCACATCGTTCAGACCCTGAAAATTTACTCCTTTTACCACCCTGCCGTCCTTAACATCGAGGCAGGGGATTATTCTTTTCGTTATCATTCAGCAACCTCTACCGCTTTTTTAAGATCTATACTTCCAGTATACAGCGCTTTTCCGATTATCGCCCCGTATATGCCGATTTCCGCCAGACGTTCAATATCCCTGAGATTCGAAACGCCGCCCGAAGCTATGATATCCATATCGAATCTTTCCGAAAGGTCTTTATACAGCTTCAGATTTGTACCTCCAAGCACACCATCCCTGGAGATATCCGTGCAGATAAGCGTTTTCACCCCTGCATCCCGCATTCTTTCAAAGAAGTCCTCCGCCGTAATCCCTGAGTTTTCGGTCCATCCTTTTACGGAAATATACCCGTCTCTGATATCCGCTCCCACAGCGATACGCTCTCCGTATCTCTCCACGGCTTCAAGCAGCAGCTTTCCGTCCTCGACTGCCGAGGTGCCGAGGATCACTCTGTCGAGTCCGGATGAGAGATATCTGTCGATCACGCCCATTGAGCGTATGCCGCCGCCGATCTCGCAGAAGGCGCCGCTGGCACTTTTTATCCTGCAGACGATATCGAAATTCGGGGTTAATCCGGATCTGGCTCCTTCGAGGTCCACTATATGTATGTGCGAAGCGCCGCTTCCAACAAAGCGTGCAGCAATGGCAACAGGATCGTCGCTGTATACCGTCATCTTCGAATAGTCGCCTTTGAAAAGCCTTACGGCTTTGCCTTCAAAAAGGTCTATCGCAGGAAAAAGAAACATTATCAGGTCTCCTCACAGAATGCTTTAAGTATGCCAAGGCCAACAGTGCCGCTTTTTTCCGGGTGGAACTGGCAGCCATAAACATTAGCAAACTCCACCACAGCTGTCAGTTCCGCACCGTATTCCGCCGTCGCTGTGATATATCTGTTTTCCGTGCAGGCATAATATGAATGCACGAAATATACATGATCACCGTTTTTTATATTTGCAAACAGCGGAGACTCCCTTTTGATGATCAGGCTGTTCCAGCCTATGTGCGGGATCTTCAGATCCGCAGGTATCACTTCGGCTATCGGCCGTATCCGGCCGGGCAGGATGCCGAGCCCCTCATATTCCCCGTACTCATAGCTTTTTTCGAACAGCAGCTGCATTCCGAGGCATATGCCAAGCAATGGCTTTCCGGCCGCCGCTTCCTCCTTTATGACCCTTCCGAGTCCGCTTTCCGCCAGCTTTTCAGCTGCGTCTCTGAAAGCGCCCACACCGGGGAGTATTATTCTGTCCGCCGCCTGCAGGTCCTCCGCCTCAGATGTCACTTTGACCTCATGACCTATTGCGGCAAATGAGCTTTTCAGAGAAAAAAGGTTCCCGACTCCGTAGTCGGCTATCGCTATCATCACAGGACCCCCTTTGTGGAGGGTACCTCGCCCGCGCTCAGCGGATCGATGGCAGCAGCCTGTTTGAGGCTGCGTGCGGCCGCCTTGAACAGCGCCTCAATTATGTGGTGTGAATTGCCGCCTGCAAGCTGCTTCAGGTGCAGAGTGCATCCGGCATTTCGGACGAATCCGAGCCAGAACTCCTTAACAAGCTCCGTATCGAAGCTGCCCACCTTTTCCGTCGGGATAATGATCTCATAGCCCAGATAAGGGCGCCCGGAGATATCCACTGCTGAGAGAATGAGCGCTTCATCCATTGGAAGGATGATGCTGCCGTATCTGCCGATGCCCTTCATATCACCAAGGGCTTCTTTGAAAGCCTGGCCGAGGGCTATACCTATGTCCTCAACACTGTGGTGATCGTCCACATATGTATCGCCGGTGCAGGAAAGCTCCAGATCGAATCCTGAGTGCTTAGCGAAAGCCGTGAGCATATGATCAAGGAAGCCGCACCCGCTGTTGATGACTCCGTTTCCCCTGCCGTCAAGATCGAGTCGGAGCTTTATATCCGTCTCATTTGTTTTTCTTACTATCTCAGCTGCTCTCATCTCTTCTCCTCCAATATCTCTCTGATAGTGCACACGAGTTTATCCATATCCTCGCGCTTTCCTATTGTTATCCTGTTGTACTCACTTATCTCCGGCCTTGAAAGATGCCTGATGAGTATGCCGCGTTCCTTCAGCTTCAGATAGAGTTCCTCCCCTCCGATATCCGGATGCCTGGCAAAAACGAAGTTCGCACAGGAATCCGGCACCGTAAAGCCGAGCGCTCTCAACTGAGCAGTCGCATACTCTCTGGTTTTGGCAATGGCCGCGCAGTTTTTTTCAAAGTATTCTCTGTCCTTCAGAGCCCCTATGCCTGCGGCCATAGTCATGGAATTAATATTATAGGGGTTGGTGGAATACTTTATGTTTCTCAGGTCGCGGATCAGTTCCGCATTTCCAACCGCGAAGCCGAGCCTCGCTCCCGCCATCGACCGTGATTTCGAAAAGGTCTGCACAACAAGGAGGTTATCATACTTATGAATCAGCGGCAGGCAGCTTTCCGCGCCAAAGTCCACATAAGCTTCATCTATCGCCACAACGTTATCGGGATTGCTCTGTACTATCTGTTCTATCTCTGACCGGCTCAGGGCTATCCCCGTTGGTGCGTTCGGATTTGCAAGAACTACCATCTTTCCTGTATCGAAATAATCCAGGATATCAATCGTAAGATCCTCCCTGAGAGGTATCTCCACATATGGCAGATTGTTTATCTCCGCAAATACGGGATAAAAGCCGTATGTTATATTCGGGAAGACTGCGGGATGCTTGTCATCACAGAAAGCCATGAATGCAAAATTCAGTATCTCGTCTGAGCCGTTTGAAAACAGGATCTCGTTATTCTCAATACCGAATACCTCCGCGGCCGTTTTTACCAGTTCCGTGCATTCCGGATCGGAATACAGGTGCAGCCTTTCAGCCGCCTCTGCAGCCTCGCGCAGCGCCATCCGGGAGACAGGAAAAGGAGATTCGTTCGTGTTCAGCTTTATGTATCTCCTGTCGCGCGGCTGCTCTCCTGGGGTATAAGGATCGAGATATGCATATTTTTCACTGAAAAACCTGCTCATTCTTCCGCCTTCTTTCTTGAGAGCACGCTTGCGGCATGCCCGGTAAGACCTTCCTGACGCGCAAAAAGCGCTATATCTTCGGAGACCGCATTCAGAGCTTCCCTCGTATAATAGGTAAACTGCGATTTCTTGATGAAATCATCCACCGAGAGAGGACTTCCGAACTTAGCCGTTCCACCCGTAGGAAGAGTATGGTTCGGCCCCGCGAAGTAATCCCCGAGCGGTTCGGGAGCATCACGTCCGAGGAAGATAGAGCCGGCGTTCCTGACTCTGTCAAGGTATCTGAATGGCTCATCCACGCAAAGGCCGAGGTGCTCGGGCGCTATCTCATTTGCTATATCTATCGCCTCATCTATGGAAGGTGCGATAATTATCTTACCGTTATTCTCGATCGAGGCCCTGGCGATCTTCTTTCTCTCCAGCAGAGCAAGCTGCCGCTCTATCTCTGCCTGAACAGCTTTTGCCAGTTCTTCCGAATCCGTTATGAGTATCGCGCTTGACATCACATCATGTTCAGCCTGAGCGAGAAGATCTGCCGCGACCACGGAAGGCTCCGATCTGCCGTCTGATATTATAAGCACCTCGCTGGGCCCCGCCTCAGCATCTATCGACACTGTGCCATATACCAGCTTCTTAGCTGCAGCAACATAAGCGTTGCCCGGTCCGACTATCTTATACACCTTCGGAATGCTCTCCGTTCCGTAAGCCAGCGCTGCAACGGCCTGCGCGCCTCCTACCTTGTATATCCTGTCCACCCCCGCAACATGCGCAGCGGCAAGTATAGCAGGATCCACTTTCCCGTTCTTCTGAGGCGGTGTGACCATCACGATCTCACCGCATCCGGCTATCTTTGCGGGTATTGTGTCCATAAGAACGGTCGAAGGATACGGCGCGGTTCCTCCCGGCACATACAGGCCCACCTTTTCTATAGGCGTAATCTTGACTCCGAGCACAGTGCCGTCCGGGTTTTCTATCCTGTAGCCCTCGCGGAGCTGGTACGAGTGGAAAAGCCTTATATTAGAGGCCGCTTTCTCAAGCACCGTGATGAACTCCGTAGAAACCGCATCAAGTGCTTCCTTCATCTCTTCTTCGCTGACGAGGAAATCATCAATGGCAACGCCGTCAAATCTTTCGGAGTATTCTCTCAGGGCGGCGTCCCCGCGCTCTTTTACGTTTTTTATTATCTCAGCAGCGGTCTGCGCAACATCCGACACCGGAAAGGACCTGGATAGTATCTCCTCCGCCGGAGTCTCACCGCATTTCAGTATCCTTATCATCTGTCCGCCTCCGTCTGGGCTGAAAGTCCTGCCACCACTCTGTCTATCATATCACGCCTGAACCTGAAGGAAGATTTGTTGGCTATCAGCCTTGCGCTGATGCTGGCTATGGTGTCAATTATCTTCAGGTTGTTCTCTTTCAGTGTCGTGCCGGTCTCAGTTATATCGACTATCACGTCCGAAAGTCCCAGTATCGGTGCGATCTCTATGGAACCGTTGAGATGGATTATATCTATCTCACGGCCGATGGAAGCATAGTACCTGCGGGCTATGCCGGCAAATTTCGTTGCTACTCTCAAAATATGCTGAGTGTTGTCCACGTAGCCTTCCGGAGCGGCTGAGATCATACGGCATTTTCCCGTTTTCAGGTCGAGAAGTTCATAGATATCGGGCTGATACTCCATCAGTATATCCTTCCCGGCAACCCCTATATCCGCCGCGCCTCTCTCAACATATATAGGCACGTCGGAGGGTTTTACCCAGAAATACCTGACTCCCGCCTCAGGGTTCTCGAAGGTGAGCTTTCTGTTTGTCTCCAGAATCTCCGGGCAGGGAAAACCCGCCGCCTCGAACATCTTGTATACTTTTTCACCGAGTCTCCCCTTGGGGAGGGCTATATTAAGCAATTTTTCCACGTTTCCGCACCTCAGCAAAAATCATCCGGAAGCTCGATCCTCTCGAGTTCGTCAAGATATACCGCAAAGCCCACTGCGTTCGACCTTTTCCCCATTTTCTCCATCAGCCTGTCATACTGGCCGCCTGAAAGCACTCTGTCAGGTATGCCGTCGATAAAGCCTCTGAAAACGATACCGTTATAATAGCTCACATCTCCTATGAGAGAAAAGTCTATCTCTATTCTGGATCTTATCTCCGTATCACCTATCCCGCCGATTATGCTCTTAATGAGATCGAGCCGGGCGGCAAGCCTGTCTCCCGGGCAGAGCCTTCCAAGTTCCGGCAGCACCTTTTCTGCCCTTCCGGAAATTGAGAGCAGATCTCTGAACGACTTGCATTTAAGCTCCGGTATACTTTCCTGCTCACAGATCTCAGTGATCTCATGGATGTTTCTTTCGCCCGCACATTTTATTATCCTGCGCTTGATATCATCAGACTGAGTCATATCATTCAGAAAGGTAAGCACCGTATCCATATCCGAAAGTTCGAGTATGAACGAATCGCTGAGCATGGCGAGGCTCTCGCCTGCAAGCGAAAGCACTTCCGTAAGGCAGCCGGCGTCTATCATGCCGATGCACTCAAGGCCTGTCTGCATGATCTCCTTGAATGTGCCCGTCTTTTTCGATATCCGGTAAACGCTCTCATTATAGCAGAGCTTCCGCAGAGAGTTCTCTTCGTCCCTGCAATTGCGGATGATTGAAAGTGTGACGTCAGGCTTGAGTGCCATGAGCATGCCGTTAGTATCGGTAAATGTAATCACTCCGTCGGAAACGAGAAAATCTTTGTTCCGGCTGTAAAGATCATACTCCTCGAAGCGGCTCATCGTATATCTCCGGTAACCGCTGCCCATATATAAAGCACGCAGAGCAAACATTATCTTCTCAGTATTATTGAGAACGGAGGAATCAAACTTCATTATTATTCTCCCTGCCGTCCAGTCTGCTGATGACCGTCTCGTACCCGCCATCACCGTAGTTCAGGCATCTGCTGACTCTGCTGATGGTGGTGCTGCTTATTCCCACTTCACGAGATATCTCCTGATAGTTTTTCCCTTCAGAGAGAAGCCTCGCTGTTTCAAGTCTCTGCGCCATATCCTGAAGTTCCTTTATCGTACACAGATCTTCAAGAAAAGCTCTGCATTCATCTTCTGTTTCCAGAAGCAGAAAGCTTCTGTACAGATCATTCATCGATTTAGAATGGAAATTCTGCATTTTTGGCTCCTTTCCGGTTTTTACTTTAGCAGTTTATCACTCTATTCTGATAAAGTCAATCATAATTATCCGATATCTTTCTGGTCTCTGAATTTTATGCTATAATTTATATTATAAATCAGTTTCTACAGCATCATATTGGTGAACACAGGCCGGATAGGAGGACAAAATGGCAGGCATCCAGGAATACATCCGCTGGCGCGGAGATATAACATATGATATCTCCCCTTTCAACGAGGTTGATTACTATGTGCTCTCTAAAATAGGATCCCCGAATTTCACGGGCATAGTCCCCTCAGATGAGAATACCGCAGATCTTCGCAGCAGTGTGGGCCGGCTTTTCGGAGACGATCCCGATTCGGTGGTGCTGGGGATACTGGCCTCGAAAAGCATTCTGAAGGTTCTTCGGATCCTTCCTGACACACCGAGATACAGCAGCGTTCTCCTCTCAGGATACCGCGCCGTGTTCAATGAATCCGATACGGAGCAGTTTTCCGCGCTCACTCTCCTTCTTCCTGACGGGAGCTGCCTTGTCAGCTTCCGAGGCACGGATGACAACCTTATTGCCTGGAAGGAAGACCTCCAGATGGGTGTTAAGGACGCTGTCCCCGCTCAGATTGATGCCGCGGAATACCTTCAGTGGGCTGTTTCCGCATATTCCGGGCCGATAATAGTTGCGGGCCACTCCAAGGGAGGTAATCTTGCCGTTTATGCAGCAGCCATGCTCTCAACTGTACAGCAGCAAAGGATAAAGAGCGTATACAGCTTCGACGGGCCCGGCTTCAAGCCCGACTTCTTAGAGCAGGAAGGCTATTCCTCCGTAATGGACTGCATCCATGATATCGTTCCGGAGACTTCCATCATAGGCACCATTCTCGAAAAAAAGACGAACCCCGAAATAGTGCGCTGCGTGTACTCGGGAATCCAGTCGCATGACGGCTACAGATGGGAGACCTCACCTGCCGGATTTGTACGCGCCAAGGAGCTCACGGAGACTAGCAGGGCTCTGAACGAAGCCATGGACAAGATCATAGAGGAAATGCCATATGAAGATGCAAAGGAGCTCATAGACGAGCTCTTCAGGATCCTGACTGATACCGGTGCTAAAACCGTTACTGACCTGGCGGATATAAACCTGATAGGCAATTTCCGACTTGCCAAGAACCTATTCAGAGAAGGACAGATCAGAGGCCTCGGCGGGAAGCTGATAGAAAACATGATCAAATGCCTCATACGGTGAAATCCGGCTGAACTCGGAGCAAAGCATGATAGAATCAGAAGTCACGAGTTTTAAATATCCGAATGGTGAATGCCAGCGGGTCCAGAAGGTAGCATTCGACAGCTGGTCTCAGCCGGAATTTCTTTTTCCGCCCTATTCCGAGCGGTCCTTTGAGCGTTTATGTGATCTCTATGAGAATTATATAATCCCGAAATGCCCCTGGATATTCGGAAGGCTCATACTTTTCCGTCTTCCGGACGATATGGATGTACCGTTTTCATTTGAGACAGAAAGATACGGGGCTGTGGCGGATAAACTCACTGCAGCTGCCATAGCTCTGAGGCGCGGCGCTGTTATTATCGGTAAAACGCCTGTGTTCACAAACAGCGCAGTCAGGGAATTCTGGAAGAGCCTTGAGCAGAGAAACTGCGTAAGGGTCATCTGCGGCTATCTGCCTAACACCACTATTCTTCCCGTTGGCAACCGATGCGGATTCCTGAGCGAATGCGAAGAGAACGCGGCATTAAAGTTCAACTCATCATTTTTCATCATGGATCGCTTCGACTGTGCCAGCGCATATGACAGCATTGGAACGGTGACGGGACTTCTCGTTAAGGACGGCTTCGTCTCAAGTCCTCCGATGTATATGCGCGAAGCTCTTATAATAAAAAAAGACGGCAGCTGCGAAGTAACTGTACCGAAGCTTTCAGACCTGAACATAGAAATAAACAGCCGAAGCTTTGACGCGGGAAATTATAAGATATATACCAGGCCCTCATGCCGGATGACCCCGAAACACGGAGGAAAAGATCTAGTTATAATCGACACGAAAGTGGCAGCGGTGCATAAGGGAGGGAACACGTTTGTGCCTTCTTCGGGCTGCGTGCTCGCTGCAGATGAGGCAGATGCGGTTCCCGGTGATACGGTGATCTACCGCGGATATGAGGACGTTCTTTTCGGCATACAGGCCGGAAACAGCGCCGTTATAAACGGGAAGAAGACCGAAGGCTTCAAATCGCCTTTCTATAACATAAGAAAACTCTGGAGCACATCATACCCGCCCAGCCTTTATCCTCTGGATTATAAAAAAGACAGAGCCCCCAGGATGGCATTGGGCCATGACGCCGCCGGCAGGCCTGTCATCGTATGGGCGGAAGGCGCCGGGAAGCTCAGCTACAGCCCCGGGAAGGACAGCTGCGGCGCCTCGCTATCCGAGATGGCGGACATATGCTTGAAGCTGGGGCTTGTAAACGCCGTGAATCTCGACGGTGGCGGTTCCGCGCAGATTCTCCTGAACAACAGGCGTTCCCTGCTGATCTCCGACAGGACCGCGGACAACAGCGAGGCGGAACGCGCCGTTCCGGCGGGAATAATGATCAGGTGATCGCCTCGTTTTTCAAATGCCAAGCTTGGAATTATTCCTTACATCCGGCTGTTTTTTATGATATATTATTTACTGGCAGGCAATTAAGAAAACTATTATAAACGGAGGAAACATATGGTTACGGAAAAAGGCCATCCCCGCAGAGGTATATCCGTATACAGCTACCAGATGCTTCTCGGCAAGACGATGACGCTTGAAGATGCATTTCTCGAAATGTATGATACCGGCGCCACCTGCTTCGAACTTCTGACGAGCTATATAGAGGGATATCCAAATCCATCCACCAAATGGATAGACAACTACTGGAGAATGTGCGAGAAGTATGATCTCCAGCCTTCAGAACTCGGTCACTGGGCCGAAAACCACCTGCACCGCGGCCCCGGAGCTACTGTTGACGAGATGGTGGAACAGCTAAAGCAGGACTTCAGGCTTGCAAACCTCCTAGGCTTCACGTCTCTAAGAACAAAGATCACATGCACCAATATGATGTGCGATCCCGAACCGGGCTGGCAGAACTACATTGAAAAGGCCCTTCCCTACGCAGAAAAGTACAACGTCCGCATGCAGAATGAAGTGCATCTCCCCACAACGCTCCATACCCCGCATATTCGCGATGAGTATCTGGAGTTCATCCACCGCACCGGCACCAAACATTTCGGCTTCAACATAGACTTCGGTACTTTCCAGTTCAGGCAGGCGGAAGGCATGCCCAAGCGCTTCGGCAACTTCGAAGATGTATCAAAACCGGAGGAAATAGTTGATTTTCTGCCGTACAGCTGGGCCTGCCACACTAAATTTGTAAACATGAACGAGAACTTTGAAGAGACCACCATCCCCTACGCTGAAGTAATAAAGCTCATGATAGATAACGGCTGGAGCGGAGACCTGCTCTCCGAATATGAAGGCCCGGCAAGATACGGCTCGGAAAAGGACGCACTGCGCTTCGGCAATGCGCTTCTCGAGGTGCCGGATCAGATACGCCGCCACCAGATAATGATGCGCAATCTGCTCGGCTACTGAGGAAGGAGGAATAACAATGGTTGAGTTCATGGCTATCCAGCAGCGCGGATTCCACAACACCTGCGACAAGGACGGCAACATAGACGGCTTCGAGTTCCGCTTCGTCCCCACATACTACAAAGGCCTCTGGTTCACACAGTGCCGTTTCGGAAACATAAGCGTCGACGATGAAGTATTTGACAGAGACGGCCTCATATTCGAATATGAAGGAATAGAATACACGCGCGAAGAAATGTTCGACCTGAAGCTATACTGGCAGTTCCGCGAACCGCTCATAATCAAGGTGAAGAAACCCGGCGGACTGGAGATAGGCTATCACGATGTAAAACTCCAGTTCGGATGGGTGCTGAACTATAACGGCGAGCTTGAAAAGGAATTCGACGGCAGCGGCCTCGGCAACTCCTTTATCTTCGATCCGAACTACGAGCGCAGAATGCTGCTCTGCAGATAAACAGCAACGAAAAAGGAACCAGCTGACGGCTGGTTCCTTTTTGTATAAATCAGATCAGTATACAGGGTCAGGGCGTTCACAGGTCGTCTGCATATTATACGGCATTCCGGTTTTGGCACAGATATCAAATGCAAGAAGTACCTCAGTTATATGCCGCGCTATATACATGGAGCATCTGGGTTTTGCATCGCCTTTTATAAGGCAGTCAGCGAGATCGGCAGCCCCCAGACCTCTGTGCGCCGTGCACGGCGGCACCGCTCTCGGCAGAACTTCTGCAAGTGCAAGCGCCTCGGGCGAATACATCCAGGCAACTCCCTTGAATGTTTCTCTTTTCTGGACTTCCGTTTTCAGTTTATTACGATTCAAGTATCTCACTTCACCTGTCAAGGTGTTCGGATCCGGAATAAACAGAACTCCTTCTGTACCCTGTATCTCGAAACCCGGAGAATACGATCTGACAGAATCAAAACTCAGATTGATATTGCCTATGACACCGTTCCTGAACTTAAGCACTGCAGTGTAATCGGTATCCACATCCACCGGGCAGTCATGATCCTGAATCTTTCTTACATCAAAGCCTTTTGAAGCATATGCAAACATCTGTTCTATGGGTCCGAGGATCGAAACTGCGGCGGAGAGATAATACGGTCCCATATCCATTGCGGGACCGCCGCCTGTCTTGTAGAAAAAGTCAGGGCGCGGATGCCACCAGTCCGGACCCGGACCGATGAAATTCATCGTGACGCTGAGCGGTCTGCCGATAAGCCCGTCATCCAGGGCCTTACGAGCCGTCTGCATGGCGCTGTCGAGTATGGTGTCCGGGGCTTCCGTAACAAAGAGCCCTTTTTCTTCGGCAAGCGCGATTATGTTGCTGGTCTGCTCAACGGTGATCGCCATGGGTTTCTCACAGTAGACATGTTTTCCGGCTTTCAGCGCCTGCATAGTCAGAGGATAGTGAGACGCCGGTCCCGTAACGATCACAGCGATATCGATCTCCGGATTTGCCAGCAGCTCATCAGTCGTACAGGGAATGATCTTCCATTTATCAGCGACCTCTTTTGCCCTGTCCATATCGATATCCGAGCATGCAATAACTCTGCAGTTTTCAAACACAGGTCCGAGTGATGATATATAGGCTTCACAGAAGGCTCCGCAGCCTATCACTCCTACTCCGATGATCTTTTTTTCCATTTCGCTTCCCCTCTCTTTTTTGTTCTTTTTTAATTGAATTATATCATGCCCACAGTCTCTTTTCCTATGGTTTTCTCCAAAAAACTTCAAGTTCGCCGTTGATTTGTTCTGTACCGTAATGTATCATCATTTCTGTCATAACGCTTAAAATTGTTTTACCTGTATGATCATCATCAAAGAAACCGAAAACATCATAGTCTGTGTCAAGCCGCCCGGAGTCCTTTCGACAGATGAGCCCGGCGGCATGCCTTCACTTGTCAGGGAAGCCATCGGAGCCCCTGATGCCGAAGTATGCACTGTTCACCGTCTGGACAGAGTAACAAGCGGTCTGATGGTGCTTGCAAAAAACAAGTCTGCAGCCTCATTGCTCGGTGAACAGATAATGTCACGCTCATTCGAAAAAGAGTATCTGGCTGTGATACACGGGTGTCCTGCCGAAACATCAGGAACACTATCTGATCTTCTTGCCCGCGACAGATACGAGCGAAAGACCTATGTTGCCGATGCTCCCGGAAAAGGTGTGCAGGAAGCAGTCCTTGATTATTCCGTTCTGGATAAAGCGGATGCTCTCAGTCTGGTAAAGATATCCCTCTGTACGGGAAGGACTCATCAGATAAGGGTGCAGTTTTCATCTAGGAGCATGCCTATAGTCGGTGACAGGAAATACGGCACTGCTGAAGGCAATTGTGATATTGCCCTGTGGTCATACCGGCTTGCTTTCAATGAACCTCTTTCCGGTGAAAGGCTGGACATATCTTTACCACCACCGGATCAGTATCCGTGGATTCTGTTTAAAGTCTTGCAGTTATAAAAAAGAAGTCATCAAATGATGACTTCTTTTTTATCAACAATCAAACAGACAGACGCGGCGGTCTCTCTATAGTCTGTCCCGGCCAGAGTTCATCCGGATCGCAGAGATCGAATTTCTTCACATAATCGACCATCATGGCAAAATCAGCACATCCGGGACGAACAGGTCCCGCAAGCTCCGCGGCTTTTTTCACGTCCACCCAAACAGCCTCCTCCACCTCATCTGAGAGGCGGAATTCACATTTGGGACAAAACGCGAGAAATGCGATCATCAGAACACCGCCTCTGAACCAGTATGTTCCGAGGCTTTCAAGGCTCTGTATCTCGATCCCGAGTTCCTCCCTGATCTCTCTTGCAGCCGCATGCTCAGCATTTTCCCCCGGAAGGATAAATCCGGAATTATACATCCAATGCATATATGTGAGGTGGGACTGCCTTGTCATGACGACCTCATTGAATTCGTTATGCGTAAGCACAATTACAGCAGTCGGGAACGAATCATACCACATTTTATTGCAGGCTTCGCAATACGGGACCATACCGTCCTCACTTGACGGTTTCAGGGAAAGCTTACTGCCGCAAATGGGGCAGTATTCGTAATGAGTTACCATTATTTCTCCTCAGCAGTCAGGCCCGGTCATTTTCTGCCTCTGACTATCGCGCCGACAGATGAAACAATCACGACAGCACAGAATATGAAAATAAACACTTTTGTTGTGTTGCTCGTAAGAAAAGACATCAGCGGATTGAAACCGTTGAGTATGGTTATCACGATGAAGGCAAGCGCCATGCAGATCGCAAGGTGACTGAGAAAATCCATTATTTTCATAAAGCGCTCCTCTCTCAGCCCGTCACATCAGCTGTCTCGGCGATCAGCAGGATCTCTCCGAGCTCACGGTAGCCGCTTGGTATGTTATACTTCTGCCCGTTGAATGTCAGTACCGATGATGCGCCGCCATCCATATTGTAAGCACGCACACAGCCAAGATCTTCGAACAGCTGCGCAAACTCAGTGAGGACCATCCCGCGTGCATGGTTCTGTCTTCCGTCAGCGACCACGAAACAGTAGTGTCCGGGTTCATAATAGCCGAATCCGCTTCTCGGCGCCTCTTCCTTTTCTACAACATAGGTCGTATTGAAGTTTGTCATTGCCTTGCCGTTTGAGTCAAGGAGCCTGGGGCCGAATTTCCATGTCTGATAAGCTCCGGCAGCTATCACATCGGCCGGCACATATTCTGAAGGCGAATATGTTTCGACGGTTCCGTCATAGTAGAGCACACACAGATCGAATTCCATGGGATCATCGAAATATATCTCACCGTTGCGCACCAGGATCCCGAATTTCTGGTTGTTGCAGTAATCCCCGTTCATCGAGATTATCGCCCCTGAATTCCTTGCCATGGCTTCTGCGTCCTGAGCTCCGTAATACGTATACTGACCGTTGGCAAAATACGTTCTGAAGTTTTCTATATTTGCAACGTAAATATCCGCTACATAGTAGGTCTGGTAATAGCCGTTATACTGTCCGCTGAATGTATCGATAGTCACAGAGACATTCGGACTTGAATACGAATTATCAGTCCTGACGATCTCATCAGTGAACTTATCTGCAAACTTCTTCTGCCATTCCGTACGGTTATCGACTTCAACAGGTACAGGCTCTGTTTCAACCGGATCGTCCGGGATATCCGATGACACCACAGGTGCAGGAGTGATCTCCAGTGATGCGGAAACAGGCGGCGAAATGCTAACCGTTGAAACAGGATGGATGACAGTGTTCTTCGCCGTCAATCTGGGAAGAACATGATGGAAAAACGCAAATATCACAAGTATCATACACGTCATCAGGACATCCATGATGATCATTCGCAGTACAGAGTTTCCGCTCTGCTTTTTCTTTTTCGGCCTGCTGTAAACCGGTTCATCATCCGATGATCCCGCAGGCATTGCGTTCCGCTTCGGCACCTGCACTTCGCGCGGGATGCGCTCATTAGTAACACGCCTTACCGGCGTCGCCTTCGGCTCAGGAGCACTTTCCGGATAATTCACTGCCCTCCTGACTGGAGCAGCTGAATGCTTCGGGCTTGAATGTCTGCCTTCCATTGTTATCTCCAAAATAAAACAAGTAAACTCGACTGTACAGAGAGTTAGTATACGCTAAAAAGCGGGATGATGTCAAATCCCGGTTGATATTGAAGCATAACAAAAAAAGTGCTATGATACTTGCATAATTAACTATTATCCGCAAAGAGGTGTTTTTAAATGGCCGGCAGCTTTATTCTTTCATGCGAATCAACAGTAGACCTTCCTTTTTCATATATCGACGGCAGAAATATTCCTGTTCTTTTCTATTCATACATGGTCGACGGCAAAGAGTATGCTGACGATATGGAACGCGATCCGGAAGCTCTCGGCAGATTCTACAGGTTCATCTCTGACGGCAAGATCCCGAAAACCACTCAGCTGAACACATATCACTATCTCGATTTTCTGCGGCCTTTGCTTGAAAAGGGCAATGTGCTCCATATCGCGTTTGGTTCGGGAATGACGAATTCCGTTGCAAATGCCTTTGAAGCTGCCGAAATGCTTAAAGCTGAGTTCCCCGAAAGGAAACTGGTCGTCATAGATTCGTACTGTTCTTCTTCAGGATACGGAATGCTCGTGGATTTCGCAGCGGATATGCGGGATGAGGGTAAAAGCATCGAAGAGACCACAGATTGGGTCAATGCGCATGCCCATAACATCCATCATCAGTTTTTCACCGTTGATCTGCAGTATTTCAAAAGAAGCGGAAGAGTCTCAGGGCCGGCCGCGACCATTGCGACCATACTTAACATCTGCCCCACTATGAGGCTGAACAAGGCCGGGCAGATAATTGCGTACGGAAAGGTCAGAGGAAGGACCGCCGCTATTGCTGAAACCGTGAAAATGATGGCTGCACATGCGGAAGGAGGCACCTGCTACTCCAACAAATGCTATATCTGCAATTCCAACTGCCTTGACAGCGCTCTTGCGCTTAAGGAAGCCATTGAGAAAAACTTCCCTGCGTTGAAGGACAAGATCCGCATCTGCGAAATAGGAACAATAATCGCATCGCACTGCGGACCCGGAACAGTTGCTGTTTTCTTCCTCGGAGATGAACGTGCGGAATAATACATAAGCAACATAGAAAACTGCAGGCTCGAAAGAGCCTGCAGTTTTTCAGTATTCATAGATACCACCGCCGATAAATTCTCTTATAAGCGAATCCGGTGCAACGAGGGGCTCGTCTATGATTCCGAACAGCTGAAGAGCAGGAAGCACTTCCCTTATCTCATCAAAGCGCTCGATGCCTCTCGGCACCGTGGAGAACAGCTTTGTGGCAATGGGATTCAATACGGGCAGCTCATACGGAAGTGAGGAATCGAACTGGAAATCCGCCTTGTCCTTGAACGGAGATATATATTTGATCTCTCCGCGCCTTACATTAGCCCACATAGCCATCGTATCGGCAGGATCAGTACCGCGGAAGAGATAATCCCTGACAGCCCTGCGCACCAGCCTGAACCACGTCCTCTTGAATACTATCTTCCCGTTATACTCCACGTCACTTCTCGCAGAGATATACAGCTTGAATGCATTGGGATGACGCTCAGTTATCATGCTGTTGAGCGCATGGATGCCTTCAAAAATAACGATCTCGTTCTCTTTGAGCTTTATGGATTTTGAAGGCTCCTGTATCCTCATCTGACGGGAAAACTCATACTTTGGCACGAAAATACGCTCCCCTGCCTCAAGCTGGTCAAAATGCCTGTTGAGCAGTTCCATATCAAGGCATAGCGGGCTTTCAAGATCATAGTCTCCTTCCGGTGTGCGCGGGACCGTGTCAGGCTCTATCGTATTGAAGTAATCATCCATGGCAACATAATGGGACCGGACGCCTCTGTTTTCCAGGGCTTCCGCAATTTTCATGGATGTTGTTGTCTTGCCGGATCCTGACGGACCGGACAACAGGACGATGAGGCTTTTCTTTTTGTTTTCAAGGATCAGGTCTGCTGCCTTCTCAACTTTTGCCAGATACTCCTCATCTGCCTCTCTCATAAATTCCACAGAATCAGAGACTGTTTTAAAATTCAGATCAGTCAGTTGATACGCCATAATCATTCTCCTTATTATAGAATTCAACAATCCGCTTTTTATCAGAACACAGCTTATCTATGGTTTCAATATACTCTTTAGGATATTTCGGGTTCATAATACGGATATTTCTGCCGTTCCCGGGACTTATCAGCTTAGTGGATCCGCCGCCGCCCATTGCGATAATGCTGCACAGTTCTTCCATGATGCAGATGTTGTAAAGATTCTCACAGCCTATTTTCGTCCATCCGGTATTTTCAAACCCGCCTGACATGAACTTCTGACGGTACAGATAATACGGCTCGTATCCCTTATCCCGAAGATAATCTGCCGTAATGTCCAGCATACAGCTGACTTCCTCACCTGAAGGGATCTTTGTTCCTTCAATCGTGATCTGCGACCCTTTTTTCAGTGAAAGGGTATGGACCGTGATGTTTTCAGGGTCAAGATCTGCAACCGTGTGCAGGCTGGTTTCAAAACCTTCCGGAGTATCCGAGGGCAGACCCGCGATCAGATCCATGTTTATGTGAAAGGCTCCTGCTGTTCTGACCATCTCAACAGCAGACAGTATATCCCCCGCCGTATGCTTTCTTCCTATCACCTCAAGCACACGATCGGACATGGTCTGCGGATTCACGCTTATACGTGTCACTCCGTGTCTGCTCATAATCTCGAGCTTTTCGGGAGTTATAGTGTCCGGCCTTCCGGCTTCCACCGTGAATTCCCTGACAGATGACAGATCAAATGAGGCCTCCATCTCAGAAAACAGTCTATCAAGCAGCTCCGCTGAAAGCGTAGTCGGTGTCCCTCCGCCGAAGTAAGCGGATACAGGTCTCAAGCCTGCACACGCCACCGCATAAGCAACCGATCTTATTTCTCTGAGCAGAGCCTCAACAAATGGTGCTATCAGTCCCATGCTTTTCTCTACTGACTGGCTGACAAAACTGCAGTATGAACACCTTGT
>CACYDX010000163.1 GCA_902773255.1 Oscillospiraceae bacterium | reverse complement strand
TCCCTTTCACATTATCATGAATAGTGGTTCATCGGAGTGTATGAACCGTAGATTCGACTCTACGTACCGTCGACTTTGACTCCTTTGTCCTTGCTCGTGTCTCATAATACACATTCCTTTCATCGTTTGATGGAGCATGCTCCTCACTACGGAACGTGTATTTTTTACGAATGGAATGCGCACTCCTGTTCAGATAACAAATTCTTTGCTCAATAATGGAAAATTCTGGTATAATGATATGCAGTTAAACCAGGCCTCAAATAATTGAGGATCGTATTATTCCAGCCACAACAAGAAAAGAGGTTCCCAATGAAAAAAGCAGTTTGTCTAATAGTCTGTCTTTCCCTGATCCTGAGCATAGGGCTGATGTCTGTTTTTGCAGACACTTCATCGGATGCATCAGAAACGAACACCGAACCGACCGCATCCGTAACACCTGACGAAACCCCGGCCTCCCCGGAAACACCGGCCCCGGCGGAATCAGACGATCCGTCAGAGCCTCCGGCGCCAAGTGAGACAACGACACCGTCAGAGTCCCCTGCTCCAAGTGAAACCGTAACACCGTCTCCGGAACCCGAAGCATTGTTCGAAGATGTTCCGGCGGCCGGAAAATACTATTCCGAACCGGTGAGATTTGTTGCGGAGAAAGGCTACATGACCGGAGTGAGCGCGACAAAGTTTGCTCCCAATGCCACGGTAACCCGCGGAATGGTCACCACAATTCTGTACTCCATGGACGGGAAACCCTCCGTCACCGCGCCGAACAAATTCAAGGACGTAGCAGCCGGCAAATGGTATACCACCTCTGTGATCTGGGCCAGCCACTATGGAATCGTCGCGGGTTATGAAGACGGCTCCTTCCGTCCGAACCGCGCCGTGACCCGTCAGGAATTTGCCGCCATACTTTATAAGTATTCTTCCGTGACAAAGAAAGATATTACCGCATCCGGTAATATCGATGTCTTCAAGGACAGATCGACTATCGCGAAATATGCGGTCACTCCGATGAAATGGGCAGTAGGGAACGAACTGCTCAGCGGCATGGGCAACAACATCCTTCTGCCGAAGGGAAATGCCACCCGCGGGCAGCTTGCCACGATCATCAAAGCTTATATTACGAAGCTGGACAACGGAAAGCACACCGCACCGGTGAACGTGCCTGTGGCGACACCGAAACCCTCAGTGAAACCTACGCCCGCACATGCGGCTCCCATAACCCCGGCCAGAACTTCAAGCAGTTCCGCGGCAGTGAGTCGTACAGCACCGGCTGCCACGAACACGGCTGTCGTCTACTGGGTACCGAGCGGAGAGGTTTATCATTCCACCAGAAACTGCCGGTCCCTTGCGCGCTCAAAAACCATTCTGAGCGGCCCCTTAAGCCAGTGCCCGAAGAAGAGGCCCTGCAAAAACTGTCACTGATACAGTGCTGAGAGATGCACATATAATATGAGAGGAGAGACTCGAAGTCTCTCCTCTGTCTTTTTATGCTCAAATCACCGGTCTCTCCGGTCCACAGAGAAACAGCGGCACTGCTTATTTTGTTTCAGTATACGTTAAAAGAGATCACTCTCGGATTATCGGAAGTTCCTGTTACCTTAGCCTCGCAGGTAGCATCATACTTATTGCCGTACTGGTTTTCCACCGTGCAGGTAGCTTTCAGGAACCAGGTGTTGTCATCCGCAGGACTCTCCGCCAGTCTTCCGACAAGATAATGAAGCTTAAATCCATACGGATACTGTTGTTTGCCATAGTTTTGCGCCGCTTCCCACGCGTCGATCGGATCCAGTTTTTCTTCCAGTTGCTTTCTCTGCCGGTCTTCCTGCTCTATTCTGGCAATATTTTCGGTATGATTCACATAAAAAGTGACGGTCTTGTTCTCTGAATCAAGTGACTCCACTTTGCGGATCAGCCAGTTACTCAGTTCGCCCTCTTCTTCGTAACCCATCATGGATGTAAAATCTTCCATTGTGTTTTCATGAAGATAGGTCGCCGTATACTTCAACGAGCTTATTACGGATTTCGCCTCATTGACGTTCTTTCCCACCAGGGCCTTTATCCGGCTTTCCTCCGTTTGCCGCTGTTTCTCCTCTTTCGCAGCTTTCTCTTCTTTTTCTGCTTCCGCCTTTTCCTCGGCTTCACGTTCCGATTTTTCTTCTTCTGTTTCTATCTCATACGAGTGGTAGTAGACTACGACTTCCACATCTTTTTCATACCAGCTGTCCGCGGAATAGTTTTCGATTCCGTCCACCGTGACATGATCGACCGTGTTCTCCTTGGAAAGCAATCCGATGATGAGATCTTCCATCGGTTCCGCCCGCACATTGGTAAATCCGTTTTTCTCAAACAGTTTGATCACTGCCTCGTACTCTTCCCCGTCCAAGGAAGATGAATCATAGGGCGGTTTCGCTTCGTTGGCATGATCCTCTTCACCGGAGCATGCACATAACGCAAAGATCATTGTCAATGCAAGCAGCACCGCGACTATCCTATTTCCAGTTTTTTTCATTCTGCCGAACCTCCCTCTCAGCGCGTCAGTTGTATTCCATTTCGCCGCGATCATCGTGCTGCGGCTCTCTCACTGTTCCTGCCACCCTGCGCGTGGGGCGCATGGAGCGGGCATCCTCCTCCAATGGATGTCCGCAGTCTGAACAACAACTTACAGATCCCCCTTCTGGTATGAATCTGTATCAGATAATACTTCTTCAGGAAAATCATCCGGTGTGATATCCATCAGTTGTTCCACCGTCAAATCTGTTTTTCCCGCTAATCGGTCTGACATTCTCTGCCAGGTCTTTTCAAAAAGATTTCTCATTTCCCGGGCGTTGGCAAAGTTTTCCGGTCTGTTCCTTACCAGCCGATTCAAATAATCCTTCAGATCCTTTGAGGCCTCATCCATGAGCTTCATGTCATTCTTTCGGCAGAATCCTTCAAAGATGGAAAACAGTTCGTCTTCATTATAGTCCTCAAATGTGATGTATTTATTGAATCGGGACTGAAGCCC
>CACYDX010000162.1 GCA_902773255.1 Oscillospiraceae bacterium | reverse complement strand
GGCAATGCCTGCCGCGTGTTCACGCGCAAAGATCCGGGCTGTCGCAGCGCCGATGCCGGCACCTGCCCCCGTAATTACAGCAAATTTTCCGCTTAACATAATTTGCCTCCGATATGAACGTTCATCCTTCTATAAAAATAATTACAGCAAATTTGTTTCCTTGTCAATAAGTTCATTCGATAATCGAAAATAATTTGCAACAATTTTCCGTTTGCCATATCTCCGCAGGGCGAAAAAATAATCGATTGCAATAATATTATTTTGTGTTATACTTTGTTCCAGCATCTGGAAGGACAGTGCCAATATGAAAAATCTTCAGCTTCTATGGGTCTCCGACAGTACGCTGCAGCCCGGCCACAGCGTTAAAACGCATGCGCACGACGACTATTACCATCTCGTCTGCGTGAAGCGCGGCGTAATGCAGTTTACCCTTGACAGGGATACCTTCCCGCTTCACGAAGGGGACGCCGTTCTGGTCCACAAGGGCGTGCAGCACGGCTTTGTCAATATCACCGGGGAAAGTATCCTTTCCTGTGAGATCAAGTTCGTCGTCCTGAACAAAGCCCTGGACCGGATCCTCTCCCGCGCTTCCGAAGGGCCCTTCTGCGACAGCTTCGTCTCACAGCTCATCTCGCATATCGCCCGCGAATACAGCCAGAACAAGGCCATGAAGGACGACGCGGCAGCTGTCGCTCTGGAGACGCTGATCTATCACCTGACCTCCGACATGCGGGAGGGCGACAGTTCCCGGATCATCGATACGAGCGGCTATTCCGACCTTTCCCGCCGCGTGATCGACTACCTGACGGAGCATTACGATGAGAACATCTCTCTCGACGACGTCTCACAGGGCGTCGCCATTACCAAAACCTATCTGTGCAACGCCTTCCGGAAAAACACCGGCATGACCATCTTCGACTGTCTGAAGCTGATCCGCATCCGCAAGGCCGCCGAGTTCCTGGTTTACAGCGACCTTTCCCTCAATCAGATCGCGCAGATGTGCGGTCTGGTCTCCGCCAGCCACTTCAACCGCGTGTTCATGCATTACGTGGGGATCCCGCCGGGACAGTGCCGCCGGGCTTATGCCTACAACCTGCTGGCCGGCGCGGGCGACACCCAGCGTGGCGCGGACTCCTTCATGTACAGCGTCCTGGCCGGCAAGGCGATCTCTCCGGAGATCATCAACAGCTTCGAATCCTTAAATCACACGTAAAACGGAAGGGCGGCACCCGGCGGTGCCGTCCTTTGCTTATTGTTATTTATTTTCGAATAATTCTTCTCTTTCTCTTGATTTTCTTGTCTTGTATTATTATGATGAATTTAACAGATACGAACGTTTTCCCTATCGGCCGCTTATCGCGGCAGAACTGATACGAGGAGGATCTCATGATGCGTGAAGTTGTACTGGTGGACGGGACCCGTACCGCCTTCGGCCGCCTGGGCGGCGGCCTGAAAAGCTTCTATCCGGCTGAACTGGCCGGACTGGCGATCAAAGGCCTTTTGGAAAAGACCGGTCTTTCCGAGCGGACCCCGGTCGACAACGTCTTTATCGGCTCGGCTTTCGGCGACGCCCGCTCCTCGAACGTGGCCCGCTACGCCTCCTTATACGCGGGACTGCCTTACGAAGTCTCCGCCAGCTTTCTGGAGATGCAGTGCGGCTCCTCCGTGGACTGCATCAACCACGCAGCCTGGAAGATCGCCACGGGCAACGCGGACGTGATCATTGCCGGCGGCACCGAATCCTACAGCCAGAAGTTTGCCAAGTTCAGCATGTCGGTCGAGCCCTACAAGCTGATCCCTCCCGCGGCCATCCCGAACCAGCTCTCTCCCCGGAAGGAGGAGGCCATCGACATGGTCACGATCTCCGACCTGATGGCCGATCGCTGGGGTATCACACGGGAAGAATGCGACGCCTTCGCCCTCCGGAGCCAGCACCGGGCGCAGGCGGCTGCCGACCGCGGATGGACCGGAAAGCAGATCACGCCGGTCGTGATCCCGGCCACGAAGCGCAGCCCCGAGATCACGGTCACAGAAGATGAAGGCCCCCGCAGGGACATGACCGCCGACCAGCTGAAAAAACTCCGCAGCGTGCGTGAAGGCGGCGTGACGACCGCCGGCAACGCCTGCGGCCGCAACGACGGAGCCTCCGCAGTGCTTCTGATGAGTGCCTCACGGGCCAGGGAATGCGGTTTGAAGCCGCTTGCCTACTGGCGCGGCTCGGCCGAGCACGGCGTCGACCCCCGCTACATGGGCATCGCGCCGGCATATTCCAATCTGAAGCTGCTGAAGAGAGTCGGCCTGACTCTGAAGGACATCGATATTTTCGAGTGCAACGAAGCTTTCGCTGCCCAGAACCTCTCCGTGATCAAGGTCATGCAGGAGGAAAGCGGCGACGGGATCGATCCGGAACGCTGGAACCCGAACGGCGGAGCGATCGCCTACGGCCATCCGAACGGCGCTTCGGGCGGGCGTATCGCGCTTTTCGCGGCACAGGAGCTTCAGGATACCGGCGGCCGCTATGCCCTGGTCTCCACCTGCTGCGGCGGCGGTCTCGGGATCTCCGCCCTGCTGGAAAGAGCCTGACATATCCCCGTGCATGAATAAAGAGCAGCAGACCGCCGTCTGCTGCTCTTTCAGTTTGCTGCATTCTTTTCAGCGCCTGAGTCTCCTCCGGGCATTGGCAGGCAATGCCGGAAGCAGGGGCGCCCTTTTTTCCTTATGGCGGGGCTGCAGCCGGAAGGAAGCGGAACTTACGCTTTCCTTTCCCGACAGCACGTCTTTCAGTCTCCGGCTTGCCTCGACCACGAGCGCGGCCAGCGGAACATAGGTGAGCAGCATGATGACGGTATAGACAGGACGAAGCCCCTTCTCTGCCAGAAAGGCCGCCATCTCTTCATACAGCGGAACGCCATCCCCGCTGTAGATCTGCATGTAATCGGAGCCGAGAGCATAGTTGACCGGGATCGCCGCAAGCGAAAGCAGAAGGACCGGCACCATGGCCAGTTTTACATTCTTCCACTCCGGCTGTACATAACCGGTCATCAGAAGAAGGACACCGGTAAAGAACATGGCTGCGTGAAAATACAGCGAGTAAAACGCACCGAAGGTCCAGAACGGATAGAAATTCAGCCCGTTGCAGTAAATGACGCCTATGCCGCCGAAAAGCAGCCCGATTGTGGTCAGGTATGCGCCGGCACAGGCCTTGCCTCTTCCTTTCCCCCATGCCGCAAGCGGCAGCATGTAGATGAAGAGAGAGCAGGCATAGATCGGAAGCAGGCCGCCCCAGTTGAAGCCCTGCCCCGTCGTGACGTCATAATAACTTTCCCAGCAGATCTTGGCCGCTTCGAGGAGCACGGTGAATACCGACTGGATCTTCAGCCACTGCCTGATGCGGGCATGATCGGTGCCGCGCAGAGCGTAAGCTGCTGCGAATGACAGCACAAAAACGGCTGCGATATAGATGATATGCGGCGTGGACAGCAGATCGCTTTCAAATCCGATTATTTTGTATTTATAATCAAAAAAATGATAATTCATCAAAAAACCTCCGAAAACATAAAGCCCGGCGAAGTTTCCGCCGGACTTCTGCTTATTATAGGCACTTTCGCGGAAAATGCAAGCCTTATTTTGGAGATCTCGTCTTTGTCCGCGGGGCGGTTCTGCCGCTCTTTTCCGGTCCTTTGACAAAATCGCCAAAGTGGTGTAATATGACGGCATCTTTCTCAATACACAAAGGAGGCTCGATATGAAATCGAAACTCGGTATCCACATTGGCTTTTTCGCCTGCATCTGTTTTCTCGTCGCTCAGTTCGGCGGCCTTACGCCCCTCGCGCTGCTTGTGGGCTATGTCCTGATCTGCGAAGAAAACGATTTCCTCAGAATGTCCGCTCTCAAGGCGCTCATGATCGTTCTGTGCGCTTCTGTCCTGAACTGGCTGATCGGAGTTCTGCCGGATATCGTCTTTGAACTGTTTGACCGTCTTTCCCGGCTTTTCGGCGCCGATACTCCCTTCGGCAGCCTGTCGGCCATCAACAAGATCGAGCAGTTCTTCAATTTCCTCAGCTGGATCGTTTCCACCTGCAAGGCAGTCCTGCTCATGCTGCTGGCCTTCCTGGCCTGCCGCATCAAGACCGTCCGCCTTCCTCTCGTTGACAATCTGATCGATAAGTTTACGAAGCGCGAACAGTAAACGGTGAATGCGATGAAAAGGCCCCGGCCCATGACCGGGAGCAGGAAGGGGGATGCCATTCTGTACTTTACAGATGGCATCCCCTTTTTATGTCCGGATGCGCCTGCATCCGGGAAGCTTCCCTGTCTGGGCGCGGTATGTCACGATTTACGCGCCGCCTGCGCCTTCACGACGTTTTTCCTTGTTTTTCCGTCCGCGTTTTCGTATAATACGAATTTAGGCAAGGCCTGCACGGCTGCCGGCCTTGCTCCCGATCCGGCGGCCATCCCGGTCCGCCGAAGCAACTGCTGAAGCAAAGAAAGGACGTTATGCGTACAATAACCTGCAAAAACTGCGGGGCAGTCTTCAGTGACAGGCTGAGCAGCTGTCCCTACTGCGGCACCATGAACAAGAAGGGGGCTTACGCCGAATTCCGGAGGAAGGTCTCCTCCCTGATCGACGCCATGCTCGGTCTGAAGGAGAACGTGGAACAGTCCGTCAGCCGGATCGTCCTCTCCTCTCTTCTTCGTTCCCTGATCTTCATCGCCGTCATCCTCGGGATCGCTTTTGCCTTCTCCCGCACGGCGCAGGTCAACTACAAGAACGACCCGAAGTACGATCAGCAGGCCTACGAAGAGATCACGTGGATGAACGAGAACCTGTCCAAACTGAACGAAGCTTATGAGAGCGGGGACATGAAGGCTGTTGAAAAGCTGTATTACCAGCAGCCTAATGCCGTCCGGAACTGGTCCCGCTACCCCTCCTACGCCCTGAAGCTCGCCTATCAGAAGATCAGGGACGAAGATCGTTTTGACGCGTACCGCTTCCAGCGGATGCTGCATTTCATTTTCAAACCGGAGATCTTCACCGGATACAACGGCATGAGCCGGGTGGATGAAGAGGAATACGCGGAGATGCAGGACGATCTGACTGCGGAGCTTGAAATGAGGGGCTATACCCTTTCCGAACTTAAAGAGATCTACGAAAAGTGCGCGGACTCCTACGGCTACGCGGATTCCGATCTTCTGAAGCAATACATGAAGGAGGGCTGACATGGTCAACTGCAAAAACTGCGGCGCGCCGCTTTCCTTAAATGACGCCTTCTGTCCCCACTGCGGCACACCCAATCCCGAAGCACAGGAGCACCTGAAAAAGCTCCGGCAGCTGGACGAACAGTTCGAAAACGCCAGCCTCGAGGTCGCCGCCGAGGTCAAAAAAAGCAAGAAGGGCTACGGGATCCTGGTGATCCTGGTAATGCTGCTTCTGGCCAACCTGCTTGTCTTTGTCCTGCATCACATGACCTACGATATCTCGGAGCGGATCATTGCCTCCAAGATGACGGAAACCGAGATCAAGGCGAAGCTGGACGAGTTCCTCGATGCCGGCGAATATATCGAGATGGAGCTCTTCATGAATAAGTTTTCCCTCTCCTACCTGGACTACGAAGACTACCGCAAGATCTCGTATCTGGCCGGTTATCAAAGCCGCATGACCGAGGCCATGACCCAGTACCTCTACGGCACCGAAAACTACGGGGATCCCCTGATCCGGACCTGCCAGGCCCTCGCGGACTATGAGGAAGAATACGTCCGGCTCAGCAAGCGGGACAACAGCGAGAAGGTCCTGTTCCACGCGGAAATAATCAATACCGAAGTGAACGGTTTCCTCAGGAACTATCTGCAGCTTACCGATGAGGACATCGCCGGAATCAAGGACATGAATGAATCCTCGCTCCTGAT
>CACYDX010000161.1 GCA_902773255.1 Oscillospiraceae bacterium | reverse complement strand
CTTGATATGATTTTTGTCCTCACCTTCGGTGCAGTAGGATTTCAGATAGTTGTATACCATTTCGTTAATTCTGGTCCCGGTCGGATCATAGGGATTGTACAGATCTGATTCCCGCTTGATTCGAAGCTGTATCATTTTCATTTTTCTGATGTGAACCTAAACGCTCACATCATTATCCTTTCTGTATTGATTTATGTTGGTTACTTTATCACAGATGCATAAAAAGTAAAAGAGCTTAGTATCGAAATGCTGTGGGTAGCCATGAATAACGAGTTTACCGATGTTACAGCTGTATCAGACAGCAAAAAACCTGCCCATATAGCAGGTTTTTTACTGTTCATTTATTTAAGTCAGCGCAGGCGGGCAAGGAGTCTTTTTATCCTGGCCGGATCAACTTCACCCGTGTCTCTGCCGGTATCCTTGAAAAAGCTCCCGACTATAGCTGCATCGGCAATCTGCATCTGCTTTGCGCAGTTATCCTCGTTCAGTCCGGAACAGATCACCAGCGGGAAATCACCGATAATATTCCTGAAATCCTGCAGCTTTTCCATCGGCGTCTGCATTCCGGTGCCGTCGCCTGTCACACATACCGCATCGCAGCGGTTCTTAGCCTCTTCCAGATCCTTCTCCAGTGTTTTCTCTGACAGCACCGGCTGATACTTGAAGCGCACGCCCCCCAGCAGTAATGCCTCCGTACGGCCCCTCTCCATATCGAGCATCGTGCGCATGGAATCCTCATCACGCGGCTTAACATGTCCTATCACGGAATCAAGCTGCAGGAAATCACAGCAGTGATCCCTTGCAAGCTCAAAGCACAGCGAATCGAAATTCAGGCAGTTCACCCCGATGGGAACACCCGGTTTCAGATCACTCAGATAAGAAAGGACCCATTCAAGATGCGTATATGAATTGAAATAGTCCTCGGCGATGATCCCGTCGAGCCCGCCATTAAGGTACATGTCTGCCTCACGTTTGGCTCTTTCCCGGATATCCTCAGTCGTATTCCCCTTCAGATGAAGCACGCCGATTATGCTTTTTTTCTTTTTAAATACGTCAGTAAACTGTTTCATCATCTTCCAAGCCCCTGATTAAAGAATCCTGCCTTTGGTAAACTGTGAGGATGCAAGTATTTCTCCAAACTCGTCTTCTCTGGCCCTGCGGAATTCATCATTCGCCAGCGGCCATGGCCCGGGCTGTTTTGCGCAGTAGGAAGCCGCCATATTTGCCATAAGCACCGTTTTCTCCGGCGATGCACCCTCTGCAAGGCCTATCAGGCATGCTGCCGTTGAGCAGTTTCCGCAGCCGGTCGGTTCAATGCCGTGCTCAGTGTCTATAGCCGGAAGAAACACCGCTTCATCCGGCAGAATTAGCCCGGCGCCTTTTGCTCCTTCTCTCAGGAAACAGGGTTTTCCGTAAACCTGCAGACCCCTGAGGATCATTTTCGGATCATCGGTTTCAAAGAAGCTGGAGGCCTCGTTAAGATTCATTGAGAATGCGTCTGCATGTTCTATCTGCGCTTCAATCGCTTTCCTGCAGGACTTGTCTCTCAGATCGTCGCCGTTTATCTCCCACATAAACACGCCTTCGGGTATCAGAGCTTTCAGTGCGGGAAACTCACCGCATATCCGGGCTGAAAGGCTTGCCTCAAGATAGATGCCCTTTGTAGTTTCATCAACGCAGTCCGCGATCATAGATGCCGTTATCCTGCCTTTATCCCTGGCCAACGCTTCATAGCCGGCTCCCTGCAGACACTCTTCCTCCCATATGCCGTCCGGTCCGTATTCAAGCGAATACCTGAGCGTTTCAGGCAGGCAGCTCCTCACCCTGCAGTCTATCCTGTTGCTGCGGAACCAGTCTCCGTACCACATGGCAAAATCAGGTCCCGCCGTTCCCACATAGGCAACGCTTTTTCTCCAGAAGCAAAGCCCCGAGACCGCGTACCACGATCCTCCGGGGCTGTTGAAACGTTTTGAGCCGTCAGCATATGTTATATCCGTGAGCATGTTGTAACCGGCTGCAATGTATTCCATAAATGCTCCTCACATATGGATGACCTGCGAGAGGAAGAGCTTCAGCCTGTCACTCTGCGGGTTGTCAAAGATCTGATCGGGAGTTCCTTCCTCAACGATCTTTCCGTTATCCACGAATATGACCCTTGTGGCCACCTTTCTCGCAAAGCCCATCTCGTGTGTAACAACAGCAAGCGTCATCCCGTCGTCGGCCAGTTCCTTCATAACATTGAGTACTTCACCGATCATCTCCGGGTCGAGAGCGGAAGTCGGTTCGTCAAAGAGGATGACTTCGGGGCTCTGGCAAAGCGCGCGCGCAATGGCTACCCTCTGCTTCTGTCCGCCGGAGAGCTGTGCGGGATAAGCGTTTTCCTTGTCTGTCAGACCGACCCTCGCCAGCAGCTTTCTGGCAGTTTCCACCGCATCCTTTTCAGGTACCCCTCCGGCCTTTATCGGGCCGAGGGTGAGGTTTTCAAGGACAGTTTTATGCGGGAAAAGATTGAACAGCTGAAAGACAAAGCCAATATGTGAAAGCTCCTTAGTTGTGTCTCTCGTAAAATCTATTTTCTTGCCGTTAACGTAAAGCTCGCCGCTGTCCGGTATCTCAAGACCGTGAAGGCAGCGGATCAGTGTTGATTTTCCGGAGCCGGACGGTCCGATTATGCAGATAACCTCTCCCTTGCGTATATGGAGGGAACAATCGTCAACGGCTTTTATGCTGCCGAAGTGTTTGCTTATATGCACCGCATTAATCACTTTCCGCAAGCCTCCTTTCCAGCTTCCGTGCGAGGTGCGAAATATTCAGGGTCATGATAAGATAAGCCACCGTTGCAAACAGAAGAGGAAGCAGGTAGTTATAATACTTGGCTCCGAGAACGTCAGCACTGTGCAGAAGCTCCACCGCACCTATGGAGGCAAGAAGTGAGGAATCCTTTATAAGAACGATAAACTCGTTTATATATGGAGGAAGTATACGCTTAAACGCCTGAGGAAGTATGATTTCCTTCAATGTCTGTATGCGTGAAAGACCTATCGTCTGCGCCGCCTCCCACTGGCCCTTGTCCACAGACTGGATGGCTGACCTGAACAGTTCCGTGGTATACGCCCCCGAATTGATCCCGACCGCAATAGTTCCTATAAGTACCGGATTGGGTGTATAGACAAAATGAAACAGAGCTTTCGTGATGACAGGGCCGCCCAGATAAAGAAGCAGTATCTGAAGCATCATGGGTGTTCCGCGGATCACTTCAACATACACGTTCGCGATCGTACGCGGTATCTTTCTTTTGCTCATCTTTCCCATTGCCGCGAGAAGGCCTAGTACCGAACCACCTATAAGAGCGCATATCGCAATAAGGAGCGAATAGCCGGCACCTTTGAGCATGAAAATGATATTGGTTGGCGTGAATATTCTTTCAAAAGCAGTCATATAACAACCCTTTCATAAACACGTTCATGGCAGGAAGAATCTCCCTGCCATGAATCATGTATTACGGACAGATCAGCAGAAGCACAGTATCAGCCGAACCACTTGATGACCATTGCATCATACTCGGAGCTGCTGGTGAACGCTTCGATTATCTCATTGACCTTTTCAAGCAGCATGTCATTTTTGAGGTTGGTTATCGCTTTGATCTCTTCGACCGAAAGATCGGCCTGTATCATCTTGTAGTTAGCGGGATCAGTATTGATGAATGATTCCGCAACGCACTGCTCGGTGATGACAGCCTGCATGGCTCCCGCTTTAACAGACTCGCTCATTATTGCGATCTCGCCGGCCTGGGTCGTGTACCCGTACTGATCTTTAAGAGCTTCTGCCACTTCCATACCCGTAGTTCCGTTGCCTGCGCCCACCAGACCGCCTGCCAGATCCTCCATCGTGTCAATTCCATACTGGGTGGAACCGAAGCAGCACTGGGCTGAGGTCATATAAGTTTTGGTGAAGAGGACGGATTTCGCACGCTCATCCGTATAGGAGAAGCATGAAATGCCCATATCCACCGTACCAGCTGCGACTGCGCTGATGATCGTATCGAACTCCATCGGAACGATCTCAAGCGTAACGCCGAGTTTTTCCGCTATATATGCTGCTATGTCTGCATCGAAGCCTATTACGTTGCCTGCCGCATCATATGTCTCATAGGGAGGATAGTCGGTCGCCATACCGACTCTCAGTTTTCCCTTTGTTCCAAGCTGGCTCTCCCAGGTTTTGGAACCTCCCGAACCTCCGCAGGCGGTCAGTGCCAGGATCATGCACAGGGCAAGGATCAAAGCAATCATCTTTTTCATTTTCTGAGTCCTCTCTTTCTCGATCAACAAATTCAATTTCTTGTATATCAATGTATATTTATACAAGTTGGATTGATAATAAACCGATAAATACAGTTTGTCAACAACATTAAAGAATTTTATGAAATTTTAATATATTTCAATAAAAGCCAGACTTGCAGGCAGGCAGCTTATATGCTAAAATCTATAAAACCGCACAGCATAGAGGACTTATAAATATGAGCAAACTTATGCATTTTTCTGAATTTGATCCGATACCGTGCGAGAGTCGCTGGTTCGTTCCCTATCGCGTCGCCGATGGCGTTACCGCGATATATGAGCCATATCATTTTCAGGAAGTAATAAGTTATCTTATAGAAGGAAATGAAAGCGCCCTTCTTCTGGATTCCGGGATGGGCATAGGCAATATAAGGTCCCTTGTTGAGTTTCTTACTGATAAGCCTGTGATCCTCGTAAATTCCCATTCGCATTTCGACCATGTCGGTGATAACTGGCGATTCCCTTATGCTCATCTTCTTGATATACCGGAATATGTATTGCGACTTGAGAGCGGAAATGTATTCCAGCCTGACAGCTGCAACCGTGCCTCTTCCTCCCTCTGTCTTGAAGGGCCGCCCTGGTTTGATCTCAATACATATCACACGAAACCCTGCAGCGTTGTTCCCATTGAAGAAGGACACTGCTTCGATCTTGGCGGAATGAAGCTGCGCGTGGTCGCCACTCCGGGCCATACGCGCGACAGTATCATGCTTGCTGAGGACGCTTCGCGGTTGCTCTTTACCGGCGACACCATCTATCCGGCCCCCTTGTATGCCTATATAGAGGGCCTTGATATGATCCCCATATATCAGGCTACTGTAGAAAAGCTTGCTGCAGAATACTCAGATTATACTCTCTTCTGCTCCCATAATGCGCCCGTCTGGGAGGGAAGCGCACTCAAGGAGATAGACGATGCTTTCCGGAGCGTGCTCAGCGGCAAAGCCGCCTGGCAGTATGACAGCAAGACCGATGGGGATAACATCCTATATTCCTTCGGAGATTTCGGCATCGTGCTCAGCCGTGAAGCGGCAGTCAAATACGGAACGAAATTCGAAACGTGAGCTTCAGATATCTGCCCTGAAAATCAACAATTATTCAATGACCCGCCGTAGCGGGTCATTTTTTCATCTCATGTCATCATGATCATATTTCTGTATTTCTTTTTCTCCTGCAGACCACTCCCAGCAGGCTGATGTTCATCACTGCATATATTATGAGGCAGAACGGCATTACCCATATCACCGCCGCCTGTTGTATAATAAAAGATATATAACTGCGATGAGAAGAGAAAATATTGCTTAAACCCTTATACTGTTTAATTCAACACAATTCGATGCAATTAAAAATTACATCGGTGGTTTTACTGAACGCATTGCAAGAAAGGTCGGTATGTTCATTTCGTGCAGTCTTCCCTCACCGTTAGTATCTTCATAAATTGAAAGAAGCGTAAAGCCGGCTTCAAGCTGCCCGCCGATCTGATCCGTCAGCGAATGCGAAAACTGCACTCCTGCGTCTTCTGCTTCAAGCTGTTGCATCTGTTCCGGGTTTTTCAATGGATCGAACGGAAGAGAATTAATTATCTGTTTTTCTTCATTATCAACGATATAGTTTAAATAGTGGTCAGTTCCGGACAGCAGTATCCCTCCTGGCTTGAGTACACGGTAGCACTCTTTCCAGACAGGCCTCACATCCTGAACATAGCAGTTGAAAACAGGGTGAAAGATCATATCAAATTCATTATCTTCGAAGGGCAGGGCCTTTGTCATGTCACCGCGGACGGCACGGATCTCATAGCCCTCTCTTTCGGCCACTATGCGCTCACTTTCAACCTGCAGACTTGAATAGTCAAGGACAGTGCATAAGGCGCCCAGAGCTGAAAAAACAGGCATCTGCTGGCCTCCTCCGCTCGCCAGTCCAAGAATGCGTTTACCTTCCAGTTCTCCAAGCCATTCATGAGGGACCGGTTTAGTGGGCGTAAGAAACACTTCCCATTTCCCCTTTTTTGCTTTCTCGTAGGCTTCGTGGGTTATAGGCCTGCCCCATTCCCAGCCTTCACGGATCCATCTGTCTATTGTTTGTGCATTAATATCTTGATAGTTCATTATATATTCAATTCCTTATCATTTCTCGATTATCATACAAAAAAGCGTCCTTGTCAGCTGACAAAAGGCGCTTTTTGGTACGGCTGACGGGATTCGAACCCACGACCTCCAGAGTCGGAGTCTGGCACTCTATCCAGCTGAGCTACAGCCGCAAATCTTTTGGTATTATACCAAATGAATCCGGTTAAGTAAATAAGCATGTTTTTTTTTCGCTTTTTATATGGTATATTATTAAAAACATATTTTTTTATTCGGACCTTGAACTATGAAGAAAAATTTTTTATATAAGTTTATTTTGCTTCTGATCTGCATTTCAATGCTGTTCTCTTTTTCTGCATGTGGCGAAGGTGATGTCAAGGAAGAGATGATCTTTGCCATGGATACAGAGATGACCATCAGAGCCTATGGCAAAAACAGAGAGCAGGG
>CACYDX010000160.1 GCA_902773255.1 Oscillospiraceae bacterium | reverse complement strand
TGACTGACCGCCGGAGAATACTTGCGGATATACCGTTTCCTCCCCGGAGCTGACAGGCGCACTTCACATTCCCGGTCTGCGGCGTCACACCTGCCCGCCGCTCTCTGAAAGGCCTTATGGAAAGCTACTCTGCCTGCTGCGCTTTTGAATATACTACCTACATTATATACCATAACAGGCCTGTTTGTCAATGATGATTTTTGAACCGGCCGGGACTTTCGTCCGCCTCAGCTTTTCTGCGGTGTCAGCTCGAAGATATAGATGCGAGGATCCTCCCACAGAAAATGATCGCTCGAGGTGATGTATTCCGCATCGAAGCCTTCAGCAAATCCAAGGAGCTCCCGGCATTTTTCTTCCGATTTAAACGGGCACAGAACACAGAGAAGAGGTTCGGAGCTGTCATAGCTTTTGCAGAACGTCTTGATATAATCTTCAACATGGTTTACTAAGTGCCTTTTCCCGTCAGCATCGTCTTCAAATAAAGATATACCGCTGTTGACAGGGTATACCATTTCTGCACTGCTGAAATCGTAGGATAAGGCGTGCGGCAGGATCGTATCATCGCATATCAGGAGCACCTTCCTGCCGGAAACGGCAGAGTGCAGATCATATCTGCCGTGATCCCCGTCACTGAGGAACGGATTGCTGTCCATGCTGTTCCATGCGGCAGCGGCGGCAAGGAACAGGAATATGACCGCAGATGCAGGCCGCAGGGCCTTTCTGTTGTCGGTGAACAGCTTTACAACAAAGCGTGTCAGCAGATCTGAAATGCCGATGATGATGAACGTTAACAGCGGCATGACAGGGAAGAGGTATCTCCGCGCGTATGTGTTGTGCATAGGCGCAAGTGAGCTTATCAGATAGAAGCAGAGCAGGAAGGTGACTGTGACAAGTATGGCAGCCGCTTTTCTGTTGTCAGAAGCTGCGCTCCGGATCGCCCGGGGCAGTTTTCTGATCTCCGGCTTTCTTCCGCCGAGCACAGCCTGCAGCCTGTGTGACGGGAGTACAGCGGTCGCGAGTGCTGCCACAGCGAGTATGAACAGTATAACAGCAAATACAAGCATACTGTCATCCATGAAGAAGAACCCGTCCGGAGCTTTTAACACAAGCAGCGGAGACTGCATATAACGGAGACTGGAGGAGGTATGACCGGTGAACGGACCATGGAACACATGGTCTATGACAGCCGGAAATATCGCGATAGCAGCAAGTACAGCGCCGAGCTGGCATATACCGGTGAGAAATGCCCTGCGGATATCCTTGCGGATAAGGAGAATGATACAGCAGAACAGGGTGAGTATGAATGCGATGATGTAGAAATAGTACTGAGTGAGAAAACCGGCGATGCTTACAGCCATAGCTGCAAATATGTATTTTTTCTCAGCCGTTCCGAGTATCCTGATGAACAGCCAGACGAGCAGCAGCACAAGTAAGGTCATGAGCATATACATCCTGATAAAGACCGCATCGCTTATTGCCGCCTTTGAGAGACCGTAGATCATCAGCGCCGCCAGTGCTTTTATCCTGTCACTGAACAGCTGAACTGCGATGAGCCAGAATATCCAGAGGGACAGGGCATAGAATATGATATTGGGTATGAGCCCGTACCACTTTGAGAAGCTGTCCGGGAAGAAAGAGCATATAGTATGTATCAGCGCATAATATAAGGGCGGACTGGTATCAAGCGCCTGATTGTGCCACACATTGCCGTAGGTGAACCTCTCGCCCTTCTGTACCGTGACGTAGTTTCCGAAGAAGGAGCCGGGATGCCAGTGATCGTAGAAATTCTTGTAGTCCTCATTCTCCAGCAGATTCATGCCTTCCTCAAATTCATCGACTCCGAACATCGTCGGGAAGAAGAGCGTACGGCCATAGCTGTTCGCCAGACCGAAGGACCACATCTCGTCCATGTGAAACTGGTTTTTTCCGGCTGAGAGACAGACTATCATAACTGTGAGGATAACTGCTATGACAGCCGCTGCTATGTTGTAAAGGCTTCCTGCCTTGTTTTTATCCATTATACTTCCTCGCTTTTACATTATAGTGATCTTAAAGATCGGATGCTGCATTGTCTGACTGTATCCCTTGCTGAAGATCGTTTATGTCCC
>CACYDX010000159.1 GCA_902773255.1 Oscillospiraceae bacterium | reverse complement strand
TCCTCGGCGGGCGTCTTATCGCCCTGATGGAAAGGAGGATGTCTCATGGAAAGGGATGAGTTCCTTCAGGTCATCGATCTGCACAAGAACTTTCATAAGAACGAGGTCCTCAAGGGCATCACAACGAGCTTTGCCCGAAACGAGGTGGTGTCCATCATCGGACCGAGCGGCGGAGGAAAGAGCACCTTCCTGCGCTGCCTGAATCTGCTTGAAAAGCCGACATCCGGCAGCATAATATTCGACGGGGTGGATATCTGCGACAGAAAGCAGAACATAAACATCCACCGTCAGAAGATGGGAATGGTGTTCCAGCAGTTCAACCTGTTCAAAAACGCCAATGTCCTGCACAATCTTATAGATGCACCCATACGCATCAAAAAGATGCCGCAGGCAGAGGCAAAGGAAAAGGCCGTGCAGCTTCTCGAGCGTGTCGGTATGGCCGACCGCTCGGAATCCTACCCGTATCAGCTTTCCGGCGGCCAGCAGCAGCGCATTGCTATCGTAAGAGCTCTTATGATGGATCCCGAGGTAATGCTTTTCGATGAGCCTACAAGCGCCCTGGATCCGGAGATGATAGGCGAGGTGCTGGACGTTATGAAGAGGCTCGCCGATGCGGGTATGACGATGATAGTCGTCACACACGAGATGGGCTTTGCCCGTGAGGTGAGCAGCAGGACCATTTTCCTTGACGGCGGACGGATCGAAGAGGACAAGCCGAGCCACGAGCTGTTCGATCATCCCGAGAGCCAGCGTCTGATCAGCTTTCTCAATAAAGTTCTCTGATATCAGGACACCACAGCATGTATCTATAGTGAGGAGGAGCGGATATGCCTAAACTGAGCGACCGCGTAGGAACCTTTACCGATTCTGTGATCCGCCGTATGACCCGTATAAGCGATGCATACGATGCCATAAATCTCTCGCAGGGATTCCCGGATTTCAATCCGCCGAAGCCTCTGATGGATGCACTGGCGCAGGTTGCCTATAAGGGCCCCCACCAGTATCCCGTGACCTTTGGAGCACCGAATTTCCGCGAGGCCTTGGCGAAGAAGGTGAGCAAAACTCTGGGGCGCGTACCGGATCCGGAGACTGAGATAGTCGTTACATGCGGAGGCACTGAGGCGATGATGAGCGCCGTGATGGCGGTGTGCAATCCGGGGGATAAGATCCTTGTATTTTCACCGTTCTATGAGAATTACGGAGCGGATGCTATCCTCTCCGGAGCGGAGCCGATCTTCATCCCGCTTGTCCCGCCGACATACGATTTCGATCTGAGTCTGATAGAGGACGGTTTCAAAAACGGAGCGAAGGCCATCATAATCTGCAATCCTTCCAATCCCTGCGGAAAGGTGTTCACAAGAGAGGAGCTTACCGCCATAGGAGAACTCGCTCTTAAGTATGATGCCTTCATTATTACCGACGAGGTCTATGAGCACCTTGTCTACGAGCCTTACACCCATGTTTCCGCGGCTTCCCTGCCCGGACTGTATGATAACGTGATCACATGCAATTCCCTCTCCAAGACCTATTCGATCACGGGCTGGCGCCTTGGCTATCTCATTGCCCCTGAACCGGTGGCGGAGGCCGCAAAGAAAGTCCATGACTTTCTTACTGTAGGAGCTCCCTCTCCGCTGCAGGAGGCTGCGCTGGTCGGCCTTGGATTTCCCGATTCATATTACGAGGGACTCCGGGAACTCTATACGGAGAAACGGAAGATCTTTCTCGATGGGCTCGACAGTATAGGACTCAGGCATAATGTCCCGCAGGGGACCTATTTCGTTATGGTGGACATATCCGATTTCCTCGAGCTGCCGCAGTTCAAGGGGATCACGGATCTTGAATTCTGCGAATGGATGATCAGGGAGATAGGCGTGGCGGCGGTCCCGGGCTCGAGCTTCTTCCGCGAAGAGGTAAACAACCTGATCCGTCTGCATTTCGCAAGGGAGAATTCCACTCTCGAAGAAGTGATCCGCCGGCTCTCCAGGATGACGGAGATGCTGAAAGGATGATAGGTTTTGCGGAAATATGTCCGCAAAAACAGATATATTGATTACAGATACTGAAGAGCAGCCATCGGAAGGTGACTGCTCTTTCTATGTGACAATACGGCTTCTGAAGTCGGCTTTGCTTGGTAATTCAAATTGATTCAAAAGGACAGTTGCGCTATAATTACATAAGAGAGTTACTTATGCAGTAATAAGATCGGATGTAAGTGAACTTATGAAAAGAGAAATAAAAAGCGTTGAATTCAAGCGGGGCGGTCTGACGATCCGCGGGCATGTCTGGGGACAGCGCGAGCAGCCGCAGCATGCCGTGATACTGAGCCACGGTTTTCTCGCAAATGAAAAAATGTGCCGCAAATATGCGGCTCTGCTGGCAGAAGCAGGATTCCTTGCTGTAACATATGATTTCTGCGGCGGAGGCATTGTCTGCCGGAGCGACGGCCGGACACAGGATATGACCGTTTTGACGGAGAAAGAGGATTTGCGGGCAGTTATTGCAGGTGTCAGAGAGCGGTTTCAACCTGTGGATATATCTTTACTGGGATGCAGTCAGGGAGGGTTCGTCTCGGGACTGCTTGCAGCGGAACTGGGACCGGAGAAGATCAGGTGCCTGATGCTGTTTTATCCCGCAGTGTGCATTCCGGATGACGCCCGGAGCGGGAAAATGATGTTTTACCGTTTCGATCCGCAGAATATACCCGATCTGTTGGGCAGGTTCCCGATGAAGCTTGGTGGCGGCTACGCAAGAACGGTCATTGGGATGGATCCGTTTGAGGAGATGCGGGGGTTTTCGGGACCTGTACTTTTGCTGCATGGTACTTTGGATAAGGTAGTGGATATCAGCTATGCCAGAGCGCTTAAGGAGATCTATCCGGACTGCCGCTATGAAGAAATACCCGGAGCAGGTCACGGTTTTCGCAGCAGGGATGATTTGACTGCGCAGAAGATACTGAAAGAGTTCGCTGAGGAGAAACTGCTGCGGCAGGATCAGTGATTCGATTTATGTTATTTGATAGATTAATGATCAGTTAAGGAGACTTTTTCTCTATGGCAGGGACTGCAGGTGTTATTTTCTACTTTGACTGGGAAATGCGGCTGATGGAGTGGCTGCAGGCCAATCTGGGCAGCAGCGGATTCGGCTTCTGGCTGCTTTCGAACATGTCCGCCCTCGGCGAGCAGCTTTTGCTCGTATTGATCATGGGATTTGTGTATTGGGGCCTGGACAAGGAATTTGGCAAATACATAGGATTGAACGTGCTGATATGCAACGTATGGAACCCTATGATAAAAAACGCGGTGCTCCGTCTGCGGCCTTATTTTGTGCCCGGATATAATGTTAAGTTGCTCCGCCTTGTAGATACAGAGGCAGATGCGATGGATATCGCCGCTCAGGGATATTCTTTCCCCAGCGGGCATACTGCCAATGCCGTTGTGGCGTACGGATCTCTCGCCGTGCACGAGAAAAAGCGCAGACTGTTCTGGGGCCTGGCTATCATTCTGCCGTTGCTGGTGGGCTTTTCGAGAGTATATGTCGGGGCGCATTACCCGACTGACGTACTCTGCGGGTGGCTGATCGGCATCGTGATCCTTGCACTGATACCATGGCTTCGCAGAAAGATAGAAAACCGCTGGCTCTTTTACGCGGTGCTGCTGCTCACCACCATACCGGGATTCTTCTACTGCACCAGCAACGATTATTTCTCCTCTTTCGGCATGCTCATCGGCTTCATGCTTGCCGAGCCCTTTGAGGAGAGATTTGTAAGATTCGGGAACACATCTAATATACTCCGCTGCATCATACGTACACTGATAGGCGGCGTCCTCTTCTTCGGACTCAACGAAGTCCTGAAACTGCCTTTTCCCAAAGAACTGCTGGACGACGGGATCTTCATCGGGCATGTGATCCGTACGCTGCGCTATGCTGCTGTGATCTTCCTTGTTGTGGGCGTATATCCCGTGCTCTTTAGGCTGACGGACAGGATCTGGAAAAGAAAAGAGAGAACAGATGGATAAGAGATTTGAAACGGCCCGGAAATGGCTGATATTCTGGACATTGTTTATAGGGATCGGTGCAGTAGCAGGCGGTTTGAGCATGATAATCGATCCGAGCGGGAGGACCTTGCATATGGATGGAATGCTTCCGTTTTTTCAGAAGCTTCCCTTTGCGGATGTGCTCTTCAGGGATTTCCTGTTTTCGGGCTTTGCCCTGCTGATCGTAAACGGGATAACGAATCTGACTGCGGCAGTTCTGCTGCTGAGAAGAAAAAAGCCTGGTGTGATCCTCGGAACTGTCTTCGGCGTTACTCTGATGCTGTGGATCTGCATCCAGTTCTATATGTTCCCGCTGAACTTCATGTCCACAGCGTACTTCATTTTCGGCCTGTGCCAGGCCATAACGGGCTTCGTTGCTTTGAAGCTGCTCAGGAGTGAGGAACAGACACAATGAATGATAAGCATCGCCCGGCAGGGCGGTGCTTATTTACATATATGGTGCAGGATAGTAAAATACAGGCAGAAAAAGCGATCACAGGGAGGCGAATCTGATGTCTGTCATCGGTGCGATAATGGTGCCCCATCCTCCGATCATCCTGCCGGAGGTGGGAAGAGGAGAGGAAAAGAAGATAGCTGCGAGCGACAGCGCATACAGGAAGGCGGCTGAGCTCGTTGCGGAGCTGAAGCCGGATACTGTTATAGTGAGCTCTCCGCATTCAGTGATGTATGCGGATTATTTCCATATCTCACCGGGTAGGAGCGCAAAGGGCGACATGGGCCAGTTTCGTGCGCCGCAGCTGCGTTTTCAGGTGAGATATGATGATGAGTTCACAAAGGAGCTTTCAAAGCAGGCTGAGCGGGAAAGCTTCCCTGCGGGCACATTGGGAGAGCGGAAAGCCGAGCTCGACCACGGGACCATGATCCCGCTTTACTATATAGATAAGTATTACACGGACTACAAGCTCGTCCGCATAGGTCTTTCCGGTCTGCCGCTGGCGGACCACTACAGGCTCGGCCGGATGATACAGCAGACAGCGGATAAACTTGAAAGGCGCGTCCTCTTCGTCGGCAGCGGGGATCTTTCCCACAAGCTGCTTGCCGAGGGCCCTTACGGCTTCACACCGGAGGGGCCTGCCTACGATGAACGTATAATGGACGTAATGGGCAGGGCGGCCTTCGATGAATTGCTGGATTTTGAAGAAGTCTTCTGCGAAAAGGCTGCCGAGTGCGGCCACAGGAGCTTCTGCATGATGGCCGGCACACTTGACGGGAAGAGCCTTGAGACTGAGAGGCTGAGCCATGAGGGTACATTCGGCGTGGGCTACGGTATATGCACTTATAGAGTTACGGGAGATGATCCCGAAAGAAAGCTTCTGGAGAAATGGGAAGAGCGCCGCAGGGAGAGACTGGATGCGCAGCGGAGCAGAGAGGATCCCTGGGTGCGGCTGGCACGGGCTGAAGTGGAAGCCTGGGTGAGCGGCCGAAAACGCATAGAACTGCCTGAAGACCTTCCGACCGAAATGCTTTCAGAGCGGGCGGGAGTGTTCGTTTCACTGCACAAGGAGGGAAGGCTTCGCGGCTGTATCGGCACCATTGAGCCTGCAAGGCACTGCATCGCGGAGGAGATCATAGAGAATGCCATATCCGCTTCGAGCCGTGATCCGCGTTTCAGTCCGGTAAGGAAGGACGAACTGGATGCTCTGGAGATAAGCGTGGATGTGCTGGCGGCTCCGGAAAAGATAAGCTCGAAGGAAGAGCTCGATGTTAAGCGCTACGGCGTTATAGTCACTAAGGGCAGAAACAGGGGACTGCTCCTGCCGAATCTGGACGGGGTGGATACCGTTGACGAGCAGGTCTCCATCGCAATGCGGAAGGCCGGGCTTTCCGAACGGGAGAAAGGCTATGAGCTCGAGCGCTTTGAGGTGGTGCGCCATGTCTGAAGATAAACTTGCCTGCAATGTATGCCCGCACAGATGCGTACTTTCCGAGGGGAAGACCGGGCTGTGCAAGGCGCGGGGGATGCGAAACGGCGAGATCGTGCCGCTCAATTACGGTGTGATCTCTTCGATAGCCCTTGACCCCATCGAAAAGAAACCGCTCAAGCGCTTTCATCCCGGCAGCATGATCCTCTCGGTCGGCAGCTTCGGCTGCAATCTGCGCTGCCCCTTCTGCCAGAATTGGGAAATATCCACATCGAATGGCAAAGAGTTCACCGGCAGCGGACATTACCTGAGTCCGGAAGAACTGACAGTGATGGCGGAAAAGCTTCAATACAGGGGCAATATAGGCGCGGCATTCACATATAACGAACCGCTCATAGGCTGGGAATATGTTCGCGATGCGGCGAAGCTCCTCAGAGAGAAAGACCTGAAAGTGGTGCTCGTGACGAACGGCTGCGTGAACGAAGAGATCGCAGATCAGCTGCTCCCGCTGGTCGATGCACTGAACATAGATCTCAAATGCTTCAGGACGGAGACCTATGCAAAACTGCTCGGCGGCGATCTGGAAGCGGTGAAGAGCTTTATAGCGAAGGCTGCGGAGAACTGCCATGTTGAGCTGACTACTCTGATAGTGCCGGGGATGAACGACAGCGAAGAAGAGATCCGTGACCTGATTGAATGGATAGCCTCGCTGCCTGACGGGGAAGAGATCCCTCTGCACCTTACGCGCTTCTTCCCAAGGCATAGAATGACCGACAGAAGACCCACTGAGCGGCAGAGCGTTCTAAGACTCGTATCCGTTGCGCAGGAAAAACTGAAATGGGTATATCCCGGGAACATGTAGGCAGCAGTAAATAAAAGCAGTCACCTGAAAAGGTGACTGCTTTCTGCTGTATACAGAAGACCGTTTCTCCGTTATTTTTTCTTTGTGACGCTTTCTCCGAAGACCGTGATCCAGTCGTTCTTCATAGAGATGGGGATCCAGCCGTTTTCCGCACAGAGATCATAGATCTTCTGTGCTTTTTCAGGGTTCCCGCTCTCCCTTTCCTCATCATCGCAGCAGACGAAAAATGCCGCGGTCGGGAACTTTTCATTGCCCATGACAAAGTTGGTTATGCTTATATCGCCCGTGCTGTTTCCGAACGAAAGCACGGGACATTGGCCGACCTGCTGCGCTACCATCGATACCTTGGTCATTTTCAGGTTTTTCGCCGCTATCTTCCCGCTGAGCACCAGTTCGTCATCATTGCTGAAAACATATTCCGAACCGGCCTTGTCCCCCTGGTTTTTCGCGGATAAGAGCTCCTCTGTCCCGATCACATACCTTGCTGCCAGCACCAGGCCGCCCTCGACGATACCGCGCACTACAAGACGGTCGCTTCCGCTGCAGATGTAAACGGTGAAACCGTTGGCCTCCAGATAATCTATCACCTGAAGCATTGGCTGGTAGAAAGCCTCGCCGACTTTCATCCCGTCGTAACCCGGTGAAGGCCTTTCGGCAAAGTCTCTTATATACCGGGCAAAATCGCTTACGGTCATACCGGCAAAAGCCCGGGCGATGGCATGGCCCATCTCAACTTCGAAACCCTCGGGAACGACGCCTGTGTCTATAACGGACTGCACGGTGGCAGCCATTTCCTTTTCATGTTCCGTTGCCCTGTCTTTATAGCCGGGATCTTCCTGAATACGGTACTTGAACAGCATGAAATCGAACCAGGTCGGGTCCGTCTCGCAAAACAGTGTACCGTCAAGATCGAACACCGCTATGCGGTCCGACGGCGGGATATAGTCCGGACTTTCCTTGCCCGTCACGGCTTCGACATAGTCCACCAGGGCCTTTCTGGAAGCGCAGTCCTTTACCCAGAGCGAGAGCGGATCCGCTTTGCCGGCGGCTGTTTTCTTTTTTTCAGCTGCCATCAGCCTCAGGTAACGCATGCCAAGATCGAACATTAGATCGTCAGCGTCGATGCTCTCATCTATCGGTTCACCCAGGCTCTCGCTGATCTTTCTTCTCAAAACCTCGTCAAAATCTCTGTCTCTTGCCATTTCATGCCTCTTATGTGTTTAGCGATGATTCGGAGCTTATCATCTCCGCCCGTATTGTATCACAGCAGCG
>CACYDX010000158.1 GCA_902773255.1 Oscillospiraceae bacterium | reverse complement strand
CGGCGAGCTTCCCGCTGATTACACCTGCCCGCTCTGCCACCACGGTCCCGATTCATTTGAGCCGGCGGAACAGTGAGCGTTGGAGATATGTCTGAAGAAAGCAGACGTCCGGTAATAATCGAATGCCCTGCGTATGAAAGCGCCTCCGTCAGAAATGCTCTGACGGAGGCGATAGATATGACCGGGGGTCTTGACTGGGTAAAACCCGGTATGTGTATAGGCGTAAAGCTCAACCTCTGCTCCGCGAGAAAACCCGAGCACGCAGCGACTACCCATCCCGTCATGGCGGCGGAACTTACGAAGCTGCTGGTCGAAAGAGGCGCAGAAGTGATACTGGGAGACAGTCCGGGCGAACCCTTCACTCCGGCCATGCTGAAGCTCGTATACAACACTACGGGCGTAAGGCTCTGCGAGGAAGCGGGGGGAAAACTGAACGACAACTTCAGCCATCATACGGTCACCTTCCCGAAAGGGAAGAGCGTGAAGCAGTTCGAATACTGCTCCTGGCTTTCGGAGTGCGACGCCATAATCAGCTTCTGCAAGCTAAAGTCCCACGGGCTCATGGGAATGACTGCTGCCGTGAAGAACCTTTACGGTGTCATCCCCGGCACAATGAAGAGCGAATACCATTTCATGCACAGGGATCCGGCGGATTTTGCGGATCTGCTGATAGATCTGAACGAGTATGTGAAACCCGTGCTGTGCCTTTGCGACGCCGTTGAGATCATGGAAGGCAACGGACCCACACAGGGCACACCCAGACATCTCGGTCTGCTCATAGCAGGGAAGAGCTCCTATGAGATGGACAGACTATGCGCTGCCATTCTGAATATACCGGAGGATGAGATACCGTACATTACAGCCGCAAGGAGAAGGGGGTTTCTCTCAGCTGCCGGAACAGCGGATTATGCGTTGGAGGCGGCGAAATACGGCATCGATGATTTTGTGCGTTCCGGTGCGACCGCCGGCTGGTTCAGCCCCGCGGACGGTGATAAGTTCGTAAAGAAGCTCCTGAAGAAGGGCCTGTATGTCCTCATGCGCTCGAAGCCCGAGCCGGACGACAGCTGCACAGCCTGTGGCCACTGCGTCAGAGGCTGTCCCGCGAAGGCGATAGATATCGTAAAGGGGAAGGCCAGAATAGACAGAAGAAAATGTGTGCGGTGCTTCTGCTGCCAGGAGTTCTGCCCGTCCGGAGCCATGAAGGTGAAGCGCTCACTTGTCGCAAGACTTGCATCTAAATAAAGATCACAGTAGAAAATACCCTGCAGTGTTCCGGTACACTGCAGGGTGTTTCTGTTATCTGCTTGTATCTGCGGTTATTACAGGAGACTGCGCATGAGCGCCTGATGCTTGCGCACATACTCTATCTCATCCACCCAGCCGACCATATTCATGCGGCGGTTGCCTTCGAATTCGGATGAGACGAAACCCTTGTATCCGCCTTCCTTGAGGCATTCAAATATCTTCGGGTAGTCCATGTCGTCCACCTGACCGGCCTCATCTATATCATAGAACTTGCCGTGGACATAAACCATCTTAGGTGAATAATCCTTCAGCTCCTTGTACAGCTGTGCGAATGGAGGCTTGCCGAAATCGTGGCGGATGTTGAAGTTTATGGCATTCATGGTCTTCTCGTTCGGATCCATCTTTTCTATCTTCTCGCGTATAGACTCATAGTCGAAGGTCTCACCTGCAAAATAGGACTCTCTCTGCTTCTCACGGTAGAATTCGAGGATGTCCTTCTGAGCACCGCGGCTCACGTGGTCGACTATATCAGCGGAAGTCATGCAGTAGCTGAAGGTCGAAAAGTCCGCCATGAGGCCAACATTGTTGAGACCTGTCTTTTCAGCGAGTTCTATATATTTCTGCTGATAGTCGGCGCCTACACCGTCTGCAGTGTGCACTTCAAGCGCCATCATTAGACCCATGTCCGCCGCGATGGGGAGCATCCGCTCGATTATCTCGTATGTGGTGAGGTCATAACCGCCTATCGGACGGGCGGCGATGTGCTCCTGATGCAAAAGCTTCACTATGGGGATACCCAGTTTTTTCGCGAGTTTAAGATACATTACGCCGCGCTCGAACATTTCCTCATCAGTGAGCTGCCTGTTTTTCCACATGGCGCGGTCGGAGAAGTGGTCGAGGCAGATAGCTTTTATACCGTAGCGTTCCTGAAGACCGTAGAAGCGGTCTGCAAATTCATCGGAGACGTAAGGCCATTCGGGCATCATGGTGTCGGCAAATACCTCAAAGCCCTCTGCTCCGGAGCCTGCGGCAGCTGCTATGCAGCCTTCAAGGTCGAAGCGCTTGAAGTAATAGTTGTCCTGATAGCTGTAGAGGCTTACTCCCAGCTTGATATCATAGTTCTTATCCACTCTTATCACCTCCGGATCAAGCGAATGTCAGGTCTTTTTCACAGACCCCGACCATGGTGGGTGTGTATGAGCGGCGTGTCTTGAGCGTGAGTTTAACATGATGCCTGCCCTGCTCGATGCCGCCGTCCTTCAGAACGATAACGCGGAGATAATCTCCGAAGATCCAGTAAAAGTCAGTCGGGAAATCGTCCTTCAGGATATCTGTGTAGGGAAATTCCTTGCCGCGGGTCCTCAGGATCATTTTTTCAGGATCTACTTTTTCTCCGTCGACCTCCAGGGCTATCTCCTCAACACAGCTGAGGGGAAGTCCTCTGTAGTAGTTTATGGTCAGGTTCACGCAGTAGCCGTACTTTTTCCCGTGCTCCCACATGCTCCTGCAGTCGTGCTCTGTCAGGATATGACTGTCGTACATTGGCTGTTCACTCCTTTAAGTTTTTCTGGTTTGAAACATATAACTATAATAATAACGTTTCCTGATTCGTTCAATAGAATTATCGGGGAAAAATCATACCCAGATCCGGCGAATATAAAGCAAGAAGGAACGGGTCGCTCCGTTCCTTCCCGCTATATATTGAGGACAAAATGAAAAAGATGAAAAACAATCACTCACTGTTGACATTAGTCTATCGTGAAGATGTTACGTAAACAACACCCTAAATGTTACATAAATGTTAAATGATAAGAATCTTTTTCTGCCCTTTAAATACGGGGATGACCGTTCATTCGAAGGTAATGTTCCACACAGTATTATGGTAAACCGGTCCGCCGGAATATGCGATCGATCTTTCTCCTGCCTCGGATGGGAGATAACAGTATGCATTTTTCTTTTTTGATAGTGCGGCCCCTGAAGAGAGAAGCCCGGCTTTTTCATCGTCTGGACAGAGAAGCTCCGTGAAGAAGACCGAGTCTTCGATAACATACATGGCGGCGCAGCAGTGATCGGAAATAAAGATATCTCCGCCGTTCTCGGAGCACAGTGTCTTGAGAAACGCTATGCTTCTGTCTGAAACGGATATATGCGATACATCAGCCAGAAGCTCTTTTCTTTTTCTGTTGTATTCCTCAGGTGATGCAGGTCTCAGCGGAAATGCTCTGCCGGCCGATGACGGGGATGCGCTGAACTTTTCACGCCTCAGAGCATTGTCCAGACCGGCCGTTTTGGCATACATTGAGTAGAGACTGTCATTGGCCGGGAGCGTGGATATGATCTCAGACCCGTGCTCTCTCCCATAATCTGCCGCCATGCAGCTCAGCGTTCCGCCTATACCCTTGCCCCTGAAACGGCTCTCTGTGGCTACGGCATATATATAAGCGCACTTCGTTCTGGTGCTTCCGTAATTCAGCGTCAGGTCTGTCAGAACACTTGCCATCCCGGCAAGCTCGCCTTCACATTCGGCAATAAAGCAGCTGCCGATGTACGGCAGCACGTTGTAAAAGCAGGTAACCGTTTCTGAGCTGTCTCCGAAAGTATTGATCCACAGCGATATCAGTGCCGGGATATCTGCGGAAGTGTATTCACGAAATACCGGTTCAGCCATTGATCCACCTCGCGGTGTATTTTTTCAGAAGATACTCCGGCTTATACGAGAGCTTGGATTGCCTGAGCGATTCGAAGCCCATGTCGTCTTCACGGTTCATATACCTGATATCAGGGTACCTCTGCATCACAAGCTTTGACATCTCACGGCATACCATGGGATATGCGCCGTTCATTGTGTATACGGCTTTCTCAAAGTGCACATCGAATGTGTCGCTGCAGGCGGGTTCACCTACGGAGAATCCTACTATCTCCCCGTCTGCAATGAGCACGCCGCCGAGAAGTTCAAGTTCCTCATATGCAGCGAACGCCCGGATTATGGCATCATGTTCGAAACTGACGCTTTTGTCAAGCCGTTCGGAATTGTCCTCATCCCATACTTTAAGCATATCGAGACATTCAGGAATGATCTCGCGCGTTATCGGGACGAATCCCCACTTGTGTTCCGCTTCGAATCTGTTGCAGTGGTTTTTCTTTCCGTGTAAAGCCTTGCCGGAATATGTGGAGAGCCTTTCAATACTGTAGATATAATCGGCGTTAGAAACGTCCTCTGTAAAATCAAAGCAACCGGGGTATTCACGTTGAAGAAGAATGAGGTTTTCTTCTGTGATGCCTCTGAGGGTGAATGGGTATTTTTTGAAGTCTGCGTATTCGTGCAGTGCATCCACTGCAGGTTTCAGAGGCCCAGTGCCTATGGGAAAAACGAATGTGGGCTTTCCTTCATAGCGCAGCTTTACGGCGATCCTGTCGCCGATACGGGAGACGAGCTGCCTGAATCGTTTGTCCCAGATATATATATTGCCGAAGTTGAAGTCGGCGCTTCTGCTGTTCTCCGCAAAGATCACAGGGTCCATGCGGGCTTTGCAGTTAAGCGTTACCGGATGAAATTCAATCATATGTCCTCTCACATATATCTCTGATCTTCTGCCTTATACCGCGCAGATCCTCAAATGTCTCCGGACGTTTTCCCGGATCCCTGAGAAGTGCAGACGGATGATATAAAGCTGTGTATTCGATACCGTCTTTTTTGAACCATTGCCCGTGTTCTCTTGTTATCCTGAAATCCCTGTCTATCAGTGAACATGCGGCTATCCTGCCCAGACAGACTATGATCTTTGGGGAAACTGCCCTGATCTGATGTTCCAGCCATGGTCTGCAGCTTGCTATTTCCTCGTCTCTGGGGTCGCGGTTATGCGGAGGTCTGCATTTTACCATGTTGGCTATATATACCTTGCTGCGGTCAAGGTCTATAAGCTCGAGCATCGTGTCGAGCAGTTTTCCCGCGGGACCTACGAAGGGGATGCCCTGAAGGTCTTCCTGTTCGCCGGGACCTTCACCTATGAGCATTACCTCG
>CACYDX010000157.1 GCA_902773255.1 Oscillospiraceae bacterium | reverse complement strand
TTTTGAGAACAATACATATAAAGACGAGCCTAAAGATGAATCCTCCAGGTGCATCGTAAGGGATCCCAGCAAATGCATCCTCTGCGGCCTTTGCGTCCGTATGTGCGCTGAAGTCCAGAACATAGGCGCCATAGACTTTGCAAAGCGTGGCAAGAAAGCCTATGTCACTCCCGGATTCGGAATGAGCATGAGCGATACCAAGTGCGTTGGCTGCGGCCAGTGCGCTGCGGTCTGCCCGACAGGCGCCATTACCATCAAGAACGAGATCCCGAAGATGTGGAAGTTCCTGCAGGACGGCAGCAAGAAGGTCGTCGTACAGGTCGCTCCTTCCGTCCGTGTGGGTCTTGCAGAGCAGTTCGGCCTGCCGGCTGATGTTCCCGTCACCGGAAAACTCTATACAGCTCTCCGCCGTCTCGGCGCCGATGTTGTATATGATACCAACCTTACCGCTGACCTCACGATCCTTGAAGAGGCTCAGGAATTCCTCGCAAAAGTGAAAAACGGAGACAAGCTCCCGATGTTCACCTCCTGCTGCCCCGGCTGGATCCAGCATGTTGAGCATGCTCATCCCGAGCTCATGCCCCAGGTCTCCACGGCAGGAAGCCCGATGGAGATGATGGGCGCTCTCATCCGCAAGCAGTTCAAGGATGAGGATGTTTATTCCGTGGCGATCATGCCCTGCACAGCGAAGAAATTCGAGTGTGCCCGCCCCGAACTCGAGAAGGACGGACAGAGGCTTATCGACCTCGTCCTCACATCTCAGGAACTCGGCAGGATGATCAAGGAAGCCGGCATCGACTTTGCCAATCTTCCCGATTCCGAAACTGACAGTCCTCTCGGTGACTACACCGGAGCCGGAACCATTTTCGGCATCACCGGCGGTGTTACCGAAGCTGTTATCAGATATGTTCTTGCGGACAGCTCTGAAGGCACTCTCCAGACCATAGCCGAATGCGGCGTCCGCGGTCTGCAGGGGACCAAGGCCTTCGAGATCTCCGCAGGCGATCTTAAGATCCGCATTGCCGTTGTAAACGGTCTCGGCAATCTGGATAAGCTGGTCGATAAGATGAATGCCGGTGAGGCTCAGTTCGACTTCATAGAAGTCATGGCCTGCCCGAACGGCTGCATCGGCGGCGGCGGACAGCCCCCTGCCTCCAACAAGCGCAAAGCTGAGCGTGAGCAGGGACTCTGGCGCGACGATGAAGCTTGCGAGTTCAAGATCCCGCAGGACAATCCGGCCATGGACTATGTCTACGGCACGCTGCTTGACGGCCGTGCCCACGACCTGCTGCACATCCACTATCCGCTCCATCATCAGCACTGATACCTGAATAAAAATGTTATATGCCCGCCTTCGGTCACGACGGCGGGCATATTTTAAAAATTGAGTGAAACCTTTTCACCGGTTTTTCCGTCTTATCGGATGAAAAGAGAACGTTCCTTTTTTCAACAGAGGTAGCCAATTGGAAGACTTAAATATCATAGAACTGTTTTTCAAGCGCTCAGAAAGGGCTATAGAGGAGATCAGACTGAAATATGAAAAGCTCTGCGCCTCAGTCATACGCAGGATCGTGCCCGATCCGCGGGACATAGAGGAATGCGTGAGTGATACATGGCTCAGGATCTGGAACTCCATCCCGCCCGAGAGACCTGAGTCTCTCAAGGCATATGTTGCAAGGATCTCAAGGAATCTTGCACTCGACAGATATGATTATAACAACGCTGAGAAGCGTTCCACCATGCTGACGGAGGCTTTTGAAGAGCTGGAGCCCTGTCTGGCAGGCGGGGGAGAATTTGAGCAGGTTGAAAAAACAGGCGAATTCAGGATATTCATCAATTCCTTCCTAAGGGGATTGAACGAGGAGACGAGAGCCATTTTCGTGCTCAGGTACTGGTACGGCTACAGCCTTTCCGAGATAGCATCGGAGCTGGGCGTGAGCGAGCCGAAGATAAAATCCTCTCTGTTCCGCACCCGCAACAGGCTCCTCGACGCCATGACAAAGGAAGGTATAGCACTATGAACAAAGAGCGTTTTCTTGTTTTCCAGAACTCAATAGACGATGATCTGCTCGAGGAAGCCGCATCCTATCACAAAGTGAAAGTAAACTGGCTGAGATACGCGGCGCTTGCAGCCTGCTTCTGCGCAGTGATAGCAGGGGTGCTTGCATGGCATCCCTGGAGACTTGCAACATACAGTGCAACTGCCGCGGTACCAGCGATGGGAGCAGAAAAAGCGGCGGACACAGCCGTTATGTATGACACTTTCGCTGCACCGGAGGCTCCGATGCCGATGCCTGAAGCAACAGACAGTGATTATGACGTAGCCGAGTCCTATGAAATGGAGGAGGCGGGAGCAGTGCCAAATAGCAATGACTCTGTCATGTCTTTCGGTTCTTCCGCGGCAATACCGAATCCTGTACGTGAATGCACGCTAGATGATATCGCTGCCATGGGCTTCGACATCACTCTGCCCGAAGGATCAGAACTCATCTTCAGCGCGACTATCGATATGCTGGCGGAAGTGAAGTTCATGTACGGAGGATGCGAGTATCTGCTCAGAGCCATGAAGACCGCGCAGAGCGAGGATATCTCGGGAGTCTATGACACGGTCAGAAAGGCTTTGAATTGGAGTAGCAACGGAACTGCTTATGAGATACGCGAAGGCAGTGAGGGAATCGTCTTGAGCTGGTATTCATCCGAAGAAAGTGCGCAGTGGTGCCTGTGGAGCCGCGATTGCGGAGCGGAGGTGCTTATGAAAACGGCCGGGGAGATCCGCGGCGAGGAGATCCCGGTCCCGGCAGATTAACAGGAGGACCATAATGAAAAAGTGGATAATGATCTGGATCGACGAGGTGAGGAAGATCGCCTCATTCCACGCGGTGGAAGGCTTTAAACCTCATCCTCTGTTCGACAAAGCGGAGTTTCTGAGTTTTATAGACTCGCTCTGTGAGATGAACTACTGTTTCCAGTGAAAAGGGAAACGAAGCGGCAGGTATCGTATCTGATGCCTGCCGCTTCGTTTATAATGTTGTACATAGATAGAAAGAATGGTATCATATAAGTACTAATGATCGAAAGGAGATCGCCATGGTCTCACTGAACAGCGGATGGAGTTTCGTGTATGGGTGGTCGGAGGCCTTTCTTAACGGGGAAGTCGCAGGCCAGAAGGTGCGTCTGCCGCACACTGTGAGGGAGATACCTCTTCATTATGCTTCGCCTGAATACTATGAGACAGTGTCGGGCTACCGCAGAAAACTCGATATACTGCCGGAATATGAAGGGAAGAGACTTTTCCTGCGCTTTGACGGCGCGGCGCATATAGCGCAGGTCTTCATCAACGGCAAGCAGATCTGTGAGCATAGATGCGGTTATACGGCCTTTGAAGCGGAGATAACGGATCATGTAAGTTTCGGCGGAGAAAACTATGTGGCAGTTAAGCTCGACAGCACGGAAAACTCAGCGATACCGCCCTTTGGCTTTGTGATAGATTATCTGACCTATGGCGGGCTTTACAGGGATGTCTGGCTCGATGTACGGCCGCAGACATATATCAGCGACATTTTTGTATATACTCCGGCTCTGAACAGACTGAAAGCAAAGGTGAGCCTTGCCGGTATGTGCAGGGGATACAGGACTGTATGCCGAGTAATGGACGGCGGGACCTGCATCGCATCAGCCGAAGGGGGAGACATAGACATATGTGTTTCGGACGCGATTCCATGGAGCCTGAATGAACCCAGGCTTTATGAGCTTGAAGCAATGATCCTTGATATAGACGGGACCGTCATCGATGAAAAGAGCGTTGCTTTCGGATTCAGAACAGCGGAGTTCAAGGCTGACGGATTCTATCTGAACGGTGAAAAGACCTTTCTTCGCGGTCTGAACCGGCATCAGAGCTATCCGTATATCGGATATGCGGCACCTGAGCAGCTGCAGCGCGGAGACGCGAGGATACTGAAAAACGAGCTTAAGTGCACTGCCGTGAGGACATCTCACTATCCCCAGAGCCAATACTTCATCGATGAATGCGACAGGCTGGGTCTTCTGGTTTTCACGGAGATTCCGGGATGGCAGCATATAGGCAGCGACGCCTGGAAGGATCAGGCCGTGGAGAATACCCGCGAGATGGTCCTGCAGTACAGGAACCACCCGTCGGTGATACTATGGGGTGTGAGGATAAATGAAAGCCAGGACGACGATGCTTTCTACGAGCGTACGAACAGGGAAGCGCATGAGCTCGATCCCTCAAGGGCAACTTCAGGTGTGAGGTATCTGGAGAAGAGCCATCTGCTGGAAGATGTCTATGCCTACAACGATTTCTCATATGACGGCACCGGTGACGGCGCCAGGAAGAAATCATCCGTTACGCCTGACAGCAATAAAGCCTTCCTTATCTCTGAGAATAACGGACATATGTTCCCCACAAAGCCCTTTGACAACAGTGAGCGCAGGCAGGAGCACGCTCTCAGACACGCAAAGGTCCAGAATGCGGCGGCAGCATCCGGGGAGCACGCCGGATGCTTCGGCTGGTGTATGTTCGATTATCCCACCCACAAGGATTTCGGCTCCGGAGACAGAGTATGCTACCACGGCGTGATGGACGCATTTCGCAATCCGAAGCCTGCTTCCTGGCTGTTTTCATCTCAGTCTGACGACGAACCATTCCTGGAAGTCAGTTCCGCCATGGACATCGGCGACTATAATGCCGGAAAAATGGTGCCCCCGCCGTATGTATTCACCAATGCCGATGAGACCGATTTCTATAAGAACGGATACTATGTAAAGACATTGAAAGGCTCGGAATTTGAGGCTCTTCCTCACGGACCGGTGGTATGCGACGATCTTCTTGGTGATCTGCTTGAGACGGAAGAGGGCTTCCCGAAAACCAAGGCCGTAAGGGTTTATGAATGCCTTAAGCTGATAGAAAAGCATGGGGTATCAAATATCCCGCCGGCAGCAAAGCTCAGGATCGGAATGACCATGGCGAGATACAGGATATCATACGATGAGCTTTCGCGGCTTTACGGCAAATATGTCAGCAATTGGGGCGGCGAGGCAACGGAGTGGAAATTCGTTGCAAAGAAGGACGGTGTCGCAGTTGCAGAGAAAAAGATAAAACCGTGTGAGAAGCTTCATCTGGATGTGAGAGTTGACAGAACGGAGCTCAACGAAGGCGATACATATGACATGGCTGCCATCAGGATAAGGATTCTCGATGAGTGCGGTTCTGTGGCGCCGTATGCGCAGCTGCCGGTGTTGCTCATGGTCGGCGGAGCGGCGGAACTGATTGGTCCTCCGGTCGCTATAGCTGAGGGCGGAATGTGCGGCTGCTACCTGCGCACTGTCGGAAAAGCAGGAGAGGCAAAACTTATAGTCTCTACCGATCAGACGCCTCCGGTAGAGATAAAATTTTCCGTCAACAAAAATATGTAAACCATAATATGTAAAATAAAACTCCTCTGCCATTACGGGCAGGGGAGTTTTATTATTTCAGCCTATTACCTTTTCAAGGTATTCAACGATTTTTCCTACGGTGACAAGGTCATTTGCAGCCTCATCCGGGATGGTGATCCCGTACTCGTCTTCCAGAGACATAACGAGCTCTACGGCATCGAGAGAATCTGCGCCGAGATCATCGTAAATATTGGTCTCAGGGGTGATGGTTTCAGGATCGATTTCCAGCTGTTCCGCTATGACTTTCTGAACTTTTTCAAACATTTGATAAATCTCCTATCCAAATGAATTTTTCAGATTATGCCCATTCGCGGCTCTGAGGCTTGTTTGAGGTCTCAGGCTTAACGTATGATACAACGACACGGCGGTTGGGCTCAACACCTGTCGATGCTGTGGTAACTCCTTCATAGTTCTGGAGTGCTGAATGGATCACGTGGCGCTCATAGGAATTCATCGGCTCAAGAGCCATGCTGCGCTTATACTTTATTGCTTTTTCAGCCATTTTTTCAGCAAGCTTTACAAGGCTTTCCTCGCGTTTGCTGCGGTAACCTTCAGCGTCAACATTAATATGGAGACGTTTGTCACAGCCGCGGTTAACAGCGTAATTTGTTAAATGCTGTATTGCATCGAGAGTTTCACCGCGTCTTCCGATTATGGCACCCATGCTGTTTCCGGAAAGCTTAACATCTATGCCGTCAGCATCTTTACGGGAGCTTATCTCTATATCTGCCTTAACGCCCATCTTTTCAAGCAGGCCGGAAAGGAATGAACGTATTGCAGCATATTCTGCCGGCTCGTCTGTTACAGCAGGCTTCTCAGACTTTGGAATTTCTGCCTTTGGTGCCTGAGGAGCTTTGTTTTCCTGCTTGGGTGCGGGCTTGTTTGCTGATTTCTGCTCCGGCCTCTTTTCTTGAGGATTCTTCTCCTGTTTTATGAAAGCAGGTTTATCAGCTTTCTTTTCTGCATCTTTCTGCGCATCCTGTGCCTTCTGTACGAAAGACTTCTCTTTCTTAGGCTCAGGTTTGATCTCTTTTTCCGGCTTGGGATCAGGAACTTCATAACTGACCTTTATAACAGCGTTGCGTGAACCGATTCCAAGGAATCCTGGCTTTGAAGGAGTGATTAACTCTACTGACACATCATCACGGTCAAGGCCAAGCTCTGCGAGCGCAAGGCTTTCGGCTTCCTCTCTGGTTCGGCCGCTTATTTCTATAGTCTTTATCATATTCAATTCTCCTCTTCAGAGGCCTCGCCGGCATCTTCCGGCGAAAAAACTTCCTCGGCCTCTTCGTCATCGCCCTTACCGAGATCTACCGAAAGATCGACATCGAGATAATCATCGGCTGATTCGTCCTTAGAAATGTCAGCGCTTGCTGCATCGAAGAGATCGTCTGCTGTCTCAGCCGCGGTGATGATCACATCATCCTCAATGCTTTCGTCTATTGCAGCAGCTCCTTCGGAAGCTTCAGCGGCTGCGAGCGTGGCAGCCTCGGCGTTTTCAGGATTGGTGTAACGGTCAGGCACATATGCGCGTCCGCGGGCGTATCTGCGGTTACCTACCTGTGAAGCAGGCATCTCATTATCGGTTATACCGAGGCGCTTGCGTCTGGCTTCGCGGTCGGCTTTTTCCAAAGCAGCTTTGCGCTCGTCGCTCTTCTGCTTCTCAACGGCCTGCATCTTCTTTTTGCTTGTATTGGTGTTTTTCTCTGTTTTTCCTTCGGCGCGGAGTCTTTCGGTCTCGAGGCGCTTCTCCTCGAGCTCCTTCTCCTTTTCACTGCGGGCTGCGAGCTTTACAGCTTCTTCCTCATCAAGCTTCTTCTTATAGATCTTGGTGAGTATCAGATCACGTACCATGCCGAATACACTGTTGGATATCCAGTAGATACCCATTGCGGCAGGCATGATAAAGCAGATCCATATGGACATGATCGGCATCATCAGGTTCATGCTCTGCGCAGTGGCATTGGCCTGCGCATTGCCGGCAGGCTGGGGATTGGCCTTCTGACTCACTTTCATGGTGAGCCATGAAAGTGCAGCGGAAACCAGCGGGATCAGGATCAGACCGATTACCGCCCAGCTTATGGGAGCATTGCCCGAGAATACGGACTTGAACTGATCCCAGGGACGGTTGCCGAGGTTAAGACCAAGGAAGCTGAAGTCCAGAGGAATAAGGTTCTTGATCCCTGAGAGAGCATCTTTGACCTTGTCCCAGTTCTTGGTGACAAGATCTGTCATTGTGATTTCTGCGTAAGCGTCTGCTTTTGCAGGCACGGAATACAGTCCCATGGAGACAAGGGTCTCCTGGATTTTCGTAATACCCTCGCTTGCCACGAACATCATCCTGCTCAGAGGCTGGCGGATAACGCTGTATAGGGCAATAAGAATAGGGAAGGGGATGATGGTCCAGATACAGCCGGACATCGGGTTGATACCTTCTTCCCGGTAGAGTTTCTGGGTTTCCTCATTGAGTTTCTGCTGGTTGCCCTCGTGTCTCTTCTGAAGCTCCTGAAGCTTCGGCTGAAGACGCGCGGTGCGCATCATGCTCTTTTTGCTCTTTGCCATGAAAGGCGTTAGAATAAGGTTTACAGCCAGGCCAAAGAGGATAACGGAGATACCGTAGTTTCCGGTAAATGAATAGAGCCAGCGCATCAACCATGCAAAGGGTTTAGTAATTGCTGCCCACATAGGTTTCTCCTTATTTTAATTGATTCACGATCCTCAGTCAGAGGACCATATGCTGCACCCTTCAGGGAACGGGATCGTAAAACCTGTAGCCCTTTCTGTGGAAGGGGTGGCAACGGCATATGCGTTTGAAAGCCAGCCATCCGCCTTTTAAGGCACCGTATTTCGAAATGGCTTCAATCGCATACTGGGAACAGGTAGGAATGAATCTGCAGCTCGGCGGGAGTGTCGGGGAGATATACTTCTGATAGAATCTTATTGCAAGTATCATCAGCTGTTTCATTCTTCTATAAGCTCCAGATTTCTGCAGCATTGCAGGAAAGCATCGTTCATCCCGGAATATTCCGCGTTGATGGATCGGGATCTGGCAACGATGATAATATCGAAGCCGGTCCTAAGAAGGGATGAGTTCAGCCTGTAGATCTCACGCAGTCTGCGGCGAATACGGTTCCTGCATACGGCATTGCCTATTTTTGCGGACACCGTGATACCCAGACGGTTTATATCTGACCTGTTTCTGCGGCAGTACACAACAAGGTAAGGACTGACGCATGACTTTCCTTTGGCATAGATATGCCGGAAATCGCTGTTCTTCTTTATCGAATATCGTGCGTCCAATCGCTAAACCTCGAATACTCCAAAAACGACCTTAGGGCGGATCGCTCCGCCCCGAAACTGCTCTTAAACCTGTTCCAAAAGGATGTAATAACTCACGTCAGACTGTGAGGCTGGCTCTGCCCTTTGCTCTGCGGCGGGACAGGACTTTGCGTCCGTCTGCGGTCTTCATTCTCTGTCGAAAGCCGTGGACTTTTTTGCGCTGACGCTTTTTGGGCTGATAGGTACGGAACATAATATGCACTCCTTTCGGTTTTATACTCAACATCGGGAACGCGGAAGACCCGAAGTAGTTGACAGATATAGGGAAAAGGCTTATTGCGCCGTTTCGAAATTATATACTATAGTAGACAGACCTGTCAATAAAAACTTGAATTCGTCATATCATACAATTCTTTTGCCTGCAAATAAGCTAAACTGAATAAAAAATAGTCGTTATTTCAAACACATTTTTGAGATACGATATTGATTTTTATACACGCAGTATGATACAATTTTAACGCAATTTTGCGAGGTATGCCGCTTAATTGCCAAACATGTTTATTTTTATTAATGGAGGAATATATTAATGATCAAAGTCGGCATCAATGGTTTCGGCCGCATCGGTTCCCT
>CACYDX010000156.1 GCA_902773255.1 Oscillospiraceae bacterium | reverse complement strand
GTGCGGATCCGATGACAGAAAACTGAGCTGCCGCGGCATTGACGCCTTTTTTAACAGCCTTCGAGGTGAACGTGGCACCTGAATACCCGTCCACTCCTTCGGCGGACATCTGTCCGGTGTATTTTCCAAGGTAGGAATCAGTCAGAGCGTTGCTCCCCACACCCGGGGTCTCGCTCTGGGACATAACCTGTATACCTGTGACGGCGCCTTCGGCGTTCATGCCGATCATAAGCTCAACAGCTCCGTTAAAGCCGTTGAACGAGGTCGAGAACACCATGCCCGCTCCGTTGTCCGCGGTATAGGCGTCGTTTATCCCCTCGACAAGCTCTCCGTCCCATTTCGTAAATGAATTGCCTTCCGGAAGGACCGTTGAACGAGCCTCCGTGGCAGCTGCCGCAGAACGCTCTTCTATTATAGGGGACGCCACCTTAAATACACCCGCAAGCATTGCGGACGCGACCAGGCATATCGCTACAAGCACCACTATAGGCGCTGTCAAATTGTTCTTTGCTTTTTCCATCGTTGTATCATGTCCTCCGGACCCAGTTATATACAGAGAAATTATATACCAATCTCAAAATGCTTTCAATAGACTATTTATTACTGTTACCTCTTCCGGTCGCTGCAGTTTGCCCTGTACAGCGCTCCGAGCCTTTGTTTTACGCGGCTGTTTTGATCAAAGCCCTTCGGTTTGGTGTCAGAACGAAATGTTTCGGCTTGAAATCACGCCGCTGTTTAAGTATACTTTTTCTATGCTTAATAAAAACAACGTCAAAAAAATAATAGATGCGCTGATCGCGGAATACCCGGACGCAGGATGCGAACTCGACTACGGCACGAAGTACCAGCTGCTCGTTAGCGTGATGCTTTCCGCCCAGACTACCGACGCTTCGGTGAACAAAGTCACTCCGGAGCTGTTTGCGGCCGCCCCGGACGCGAAAGCCATGGCAAAGCTCACGCAGCAGGAGCTTGAGGACTGCATCAGGTCGATAGGTCTTTATAAGAACAAAGCCAGGAATATACTGGCCATGACAAATATGCTTCTTGAAAAGTACAGCGGAGAAGTGCCGGGCGATTTTGATTCTCTGGTCTCTCTTCCCGGGGTCGGCCGCAAGACCGCAAACGTAGTCCTCGCCGAAGCCTTCGGACAGCAGCAGATAGCGGTGGACACCCATGTTTTCAGGCTTGCGAACCGTATCGGTCTCACCGATGCCAAAGACGTTCTCAGGACCGAGCTCGGGCTTCAGAAAGCCCTCCCGCATGACCTGTGGACCATCATGCACCATGCCCTGATAATCCACGGACGCCGCTGCTGCCATGCCAGAAAGCCTGAATGCGGCCACTGCCCGATAAACGATATCTGCGAAAAAAACGGCCTGCAGTAACAGAGCGGACCGCATGCAGAAGATCTTCCGCCTGCGTCCTGAAACACAGGATCCGAACACTTTCGCTTTTTCTCTGTTACTTGCTTATACTGTCACTTTTCTCCCTGATCTTCAGGCTTCCAGACAAACAGCCCTTCCGCGGCGGAAAGCTGCCTTACAAGGCTGAGCAGATCTTCGGTCGGATCGAACAGCGTCATATGAGTATCGTCCGGCTCCGAAAGGATCATTGAGTCTCCCACCATGATATAAACATACTGTTCGGACATTATATCCCGTATCTTTTCCGGGGACGGGTCTTTTTCTCCGTCTATCGTTATATCCATATAGCAGTTCAGCTTCAGGATCAGACTGATGTGCTTGTTCTTTATTTCTTTCAGATGTTCTCTGAGCAGGTAATCCTCAACTGTAAAATACTTTCCCGGACTGCCCTCCGGCACCTGCTTCGGGAGTATATCGATTATCCAGTACGGTCTGCCCAGAAGCTCTTCTATGGTCTTCATTTCCGGGACATCTCCTTTCAGCCAGCAGATCATATTCAAAGAATCCGGTGCATCCTCATCGATATAGCCGGAATCGGTAAAGCCATGTTTTTCATAGAGCCGTATCGCTTTGGCATCATCCTTTTTCACGCACACTTCAACATGATCAAAATGACCCTCCGCGCGCAGTTCATCCAGGATGAGCCTCAGAGCCTCTGACCCGTATCCTCTGCCCTGATACCTCCGGTCGATCATGAACTGCTGCAGGTCGTAACCCAGCGGCTCGTCAGTGAATTCCCTGACAAGAGCAACGCCGACGATGGTATCATCGTTTTCGATGACGATCACCCTGGCATTGCAGTCCCGGTAAACATAGCCCCTTGCGATTATCCCGGCCGCAGGCGCAAGAAACCTTTCCTGATCCTCCCTTACGGACAGAGACGCCACCTCGAGCCAGTTTTCTTCAGTTATATCTGTCAGTCTGATCATGCTTATTTCTTCCTTATATCTTTCATAGACCGAAGGCCGCTGCATGCCGCCTCCGTGATCCATTATACAACCGAAAAGGATAAAAAGAAATGACACGACCCGAAGATCATGCCATTTCAGAAAACTATTATGCTGTTTATATCGGTATTAGCACTCGAATCCGCCGTCGACCTTGATGATCTGTCCGTCTATGAAGGAAGAATCATCGGTAGCGAGGAAGAGAGCAACTGTAGCGATGTCTTCAGGCTGTCCGCATCTCTTTACCGGGCAGTTGTCGATCATTCCCTGAAGAGCCGCCGGTCCGCCGAGACCGTCTACCATTGCGGTGTGGATAAGTCCCGGAGCGATAGCGTTGACTCTGATCTCAGGACCAAGCTCCCATGCCATGGACTTGGAGAGTCCGGCCATTGCGTGCTTGGAGGAAATGTACGGAGCGAATCCGTGGTGAGCTGCGAAAGATGCTACGGAAGCAACGTTTACGATGACACCCTTGCCCTTAGCCTTCATGATAGGAGCTACGAGCTGGCAGAGCTTAAGAGCGGAATCTACGTTTACTCTGAAGATCTTATCCCACTCATCTATGGTAACAGCCTGAACCGAGGACAGGCTGAGCATACCTGCGTTGTTTACGAGGACATCTATCGTGCCGTAAGCTTCTACGGTCTTGTTTACTATCTCATCGCAGAATGCGAGATCGGAAGCGTCTCCGAGCACATATATTGCTTCGCCGCCGTCAGCCTTGATGCCGTCAACTACAGCCTTTGCGCGCTCTTCATTTCTTCCTACGACTACTACCTTTGCGCCTTCCTTGGCGAACAGAACTGCTGTTGCTCTTCCCATACCAGATGTTGCGCCTGTAACGATCGCTACTTTGTTTTCAAGTCTCATTTTTTGAATCCTTTCTATGGCTTATTAGTTATTTTCCTTCACTATAAAATAACTTTGATAAGTATACCACAAATAAAACTGCTTTGATATTATGAGTTTTTATAAAGTATTTATGTTTTTATTGGTGATTTTAAACAAATCCTGCCCTACATCCACTTTTTCTTCTTAAAAAAGATCAGGCACCCGATCGCTATGGCAACACAGACCAGTAAAACCACGGGATAAGACCATTGGTATTCAAGCTCGGGCATGTGGCGGAAGTTCATCCCGTACCAGCTTGTTATCAGGGTCAGAGGCATGAATATCGTAGCTATTACTGTAAGCAGTGTCATGGTGCGGTTCTGGCGAACGTCCAGCTGTGTCTGGTAGAGCTCACGTACCTGTGTGGTATGATCGCGGACAGAGTCCGCTATGCCGCTGAGGCGCAGCATGCGGTTCATGAAGAGGTGCAGATAATGCAGGTCCTTTTCCTTGAAGAAGCCGTTCTCGTTCTCCTCGAGCTCCTGAGTCATATCTATCAGCTGCTCGTAATGTATACGAAGATCGCGCATCTGAGCGCGCATCCTGTTTATGCGTTCGAGGTCGAGCTTATCTTCTTCGGCAAGTATGCGGTCTTCGAATTCGTCCAGTTCCTTCTCCATCCGTTCCATCAGATGCAGATCGTCTTCAACTATCTCTTCAAGAAAATCGTAAAGGAAGCGTTCCAGACACGGTCTTTTGGACTG
>CACYDX010000155.1 GCA_902773255.1 Oscillospiraceae bacterium | reverse complement strand
GTCCGCGTCGGCGGTCTTTGAAAAGTCTCCGCTTTCGATCATGATCCCGTCATATTCCTTTATCAGCCTGCGTCCTTTAACGGCAACAGCGTCATGGTAGCGCTCGATATCCTGCGCGCACCAGGAGAACCACGGATCTGCCAGAGCGCCTATCATCCTGCTGGCCCAGTAGAAGTTCTCCGTGGAGGGCTCAAGGCCCACCTTCGTGAGATAAGCCGGGAGCGAGGGAGTGTTCGCATAGAGCGGAAGGAAAGCCGAAAATACTGTGGAGCCGAAGCAGATCCACTCGATGCCCTTGATGGGGTCAGGCACGTTGGGGCGTATCTGGCAGACGGATGTGACGCCGGTGCGGTTTATGCCGATGGAGCGGTAGATGCCGCGCTTTCCGCTGTCGCGCTTGGAGTAGGGATCATAGGGAGTGCCTTGGAAGTGGCCGGAGAGGAGATAGATCACATCCTCCACGGCGATCTTTCTTTCGGGCACGAGGCTCCAGGGGATATCCTCGCTCTCGGGCCTGAAGTCGGCGTCTTCCCCCTCCCAGCGGTATGTTTTAGGGGCAAGATATCTTCCCATGAACCAGGCGCGCGGCGTGTTATAGATATGGTCCATATCCCTGTGGGAGCCGAAAATGTCGCGCGGGTCGAACTTCCCGTTCTGATTGAGATCAAGGGAATTGTCCCTTATGAACTCTCTCAGGTCGGCAGAGCACAGATGGGTCTTTTTGAAAGAAAGAGCATCGTCGAGATCGAAGTTATCGAGGCCGAAGCGGTTAGGCATGAGCACCACCTGATCGTCAGGCACACGCTTTGCTATCCAGTGGTGGCCGCCGATGGTCTCCATCCACCAGATCTCATTCTCATCGCTGAAGGCGATGCCGTTCGATTCATAGGTGCCGTACTTTTCGAGCAGCGAGGCCAGCCTCAGCACACCATCCCTTGCGCTTCGGATATAGGGCAGTACGAGCACTATTATATCCTCTTCGCCGATGCCCCCGGGAACTTCCTTTTCCCTGCCTGAGGCTTTTTTCAATTCAACGAGGGGATCCGCCGCCAGTACGCGCGGGTTTGTGGTGATTGTCTCGGTGGCCGTCATGGCGACATTTGCCGTATTTATGCCCGTAGCCGCCCAGATGCCCTTCACCTTATCCACGCTGGGACAGGCGGTATAGCGCATGGGCTCCTCCGGGAGCGGGATCTCCGCATGCGATATCACGCTCTTATATCTGCGCGGCTGCTTTTCCGGCTCCACAACGATCATTTTCTTGACGTCAAAATGTCCGTCATCCGTTCTGGATATCATCGTTGAGCCGTCATTGCTGGCCTTTTTGCCTACAAGTACAGTTGTGCATCCCATGGTGCTTCCTCCGTTCGTTTTTTATCCGCACAATAGTATAATACTTTTTTGCTGTGGTGCAAGGCCAAAAGATTTACGGTCAATGTAAAGATATGTGTATCAATCTGCACAAAAATATGATAAAATGATTATATCTGCGCTGAAATTTCAAAATTTTGAACATATTAATGAGAGGGGAAACCAATGGCACATCTTAGACCCAAAATAGTAAAGCTCGCCAAGATAATCGGCGGAGTTTCCGGTATGACCGTCAAGATCGACGAGAACACCCCGGAATACTATTCCATGGCTGACTATGTCACCGATGACCAGGCGGACATAGCCATAGCTGCAGGTCTGCGCACCGAGCGCACAGCTGAGTACCTTGCAAGGAAAGTCGGCAAAACGGTTGAAGAGATCATGCCGGATCTCGACAGACTGGTCTATTACGGCATTTTCCGCCGCACCTTCGATGAGAAGGCCGGTGAGGACATCTACTTCATGCAGGTGTTTGCTCCCGGCATCATGGAGATGATGGTGAACAATCAGGAACTCCTCCGTGAGCATCCCGAAGTCGGCAGAGCGTTTGAGGAATACACCCGCCTGCGTATGCGCGATCTGGGACCTATCCTTCCTCAGGGCTACGGTCTTATGCGCGTTGTCCCCGTTGAAGAGGCTATAAAGGACTGCGAAGGCGTGAGCGATTATGAAAAGCTCAGCTACTACCTTGATAAGTATGACCGCTTCTCTGTTTCTCCCTGCTCATGCCGCGCATCCCGCTCCTCCATAGGCGACGGCTGCGGCCATCTTGCCGAGGACATGTGCGTTCAGATGGGCAAGGGCGCCGAGCACTACATCCGCTCCGGACGCGCCAAGGAGATAACCAAAGAGCAGGCTCTTGAGATACTCAAGCGCGCTGAGGACAACGGCCTCATGCACAACATGGTGAACATTGAGGAACCGGGCGAAAGCTCTGCCATCTGCAACTGCTGCTCCTGCGCCTGCTTCGGACTTCGCGCCGGACTCATGTGGGGCGCGAGGGACGCCATCCGCTCCAATTTTGAGGCATATGTTGACGAGAGCAAGTGCGTTGCCTGCGGACAGTGCGTTGAAAACTGCCCTGCCAACGCCGTACGTCTCGGTCAGAAGCTCTGCTCCACCGAGCGCATTCCCGGCTTTGAGGGAACATATGTCAAGCTCTCCGAGACCTTCAATAACAAAAAGGCCTGGAACATAGACTACCGCGAGAACCGCGAGGACACCATGCCCGGCGGCACCGCCCCCTGCAAGACAGCCTGCCCCGCGCACATTGCCGTTCAGGGCTACCTGAAGCTCGCCGCTCAGGGACGCTATACCGATGCTCTCGAGCTCATCAAGAAGGAAAACCCCTTCCCAGCCGTTTGCGGCCGCATCTGCAACAAGAAGTGCGAAGAGGCCTGCACCAGAGGCAGCGTTGACGAGGCAGTTGCCATCGAT
>CACYDX010000154.1 GCA_902773255.1 Oscillospiraceae bacterium | reverse complement strand
TTTGACTATGACGCCATTGCCGCCGCCTTCGCTCCCTTCTGCACCAACGTGCAGCCCATCACCACGGCGGAGAGCTTTGAAGACCTGGCGGAATAAAATCGAAAGCAAGTTCCTGAAAGGATCGCATTCGCGCTTTCCCTTGCGGCTCTCCCGCAAGGGGAAGTCTTTTGCTTTGAAACGGCGAAATATCGCCAACACATGTTTCATCTATGAAAAACTGCCCTGATGCGCTATAATAGACGTGCGGTGATTGAAACGGTTTTGGCAGGAGGCGAGAAAATATGTCAGAAGGGACGCGCAAACAGCTAAACTATACCATTGCCTGCATTCATGCGTTCGCACGAAAAAAGCATATGAGCCAGCGGGACGCATTTTTGTATCTGCAAAAGTATCAGGCCCTTTCGTTTCTGTCGGATTGCTATGAAGCCGAGCATACCTTGTCCATTGAAGACGCGCTGGACGATATGGAAACGGTATGCAGGAGAAACGGGGGCCATCTGTCATGACGCTGTTTCATGGTTCAAACGTTGAGATACAGGCAATCGATTTGAACAAATGCCGACCCACAAGGATTTTGGTCAGGGCTTTTATCTGACGGACATTCCCGATCAGGCGATGAAAATGGCAAACCGCGTTGCGCGGATTTTCGGAGGAGAACCCGTCGTGACCTGCTTCGAAGCGGACATTCCATCCATGCTGTCCGGTGGGATTGTCCGTTCGGGTTTTTGAAAAGCCGGATATGGCCTGGGCCACATTTGTCATGAATAATCGTTCCCAGACCTTTTCCGATATTTCTTCCTTGGAATGCAATCTACAAAACCAGTATGACCTTGTGATCGGCCCCGTGGCAAACGACGATTTGGCCCTGCTGTTTCGTCAATTTGAGGAAGGTTTTCTTTCCATCGACGCGCTTGCGCGGGAAATGACTTTCAAACGGTTGACGAGCCAGTATTCCTTTCATACGCCGCGTGCGGTGGAACGGTTGAAAAAGGTGGGCGTTTTGAAATGACCAAAGCGGATATGCTGATCGAATACATTACCCGTGACCTTGTGGCGAGAATCATGGAAGACGAAAAACTGGGCATGAACGAGGCAATGGAGCGATTTTATACGTCCCAGACCTTTCTAAAGCTGGCAGACCAGGAAACCGGCCTGTACCTGGATTCTTCCCCCGCTGTGTATGTCCTGTATCAGGATGAGCGAAAATACGGGCGGCTGGTTCAAAACGAACAGTAAAGGTGTGACACCATGCTTCGATTGAGGCCTTACAAGGTTTGCGACGCGGAAACCATCGTTTCCTGGATCGGGGACGAGCGTGCGTTCCGGCAATGGAGCGCGGACAGGTTTCCCGCTTATCCCATCACGGGGGACGACCTGAACCGATATTATGAATCCTTCGCCCAAAACGACAGCTTCTATCCAATGACGGCCTTTGACGAAAGCGGAGTTGTGGGGCATCTGATTCTGCGCTTCACCGATGAAAAGAAATCGGTTCTCCGCTTCGGGTTCGTGATCGTGAAGCGGGAAAAACGCGGAAAGGGCTATGGAAAGGAAATGCTTGCCCTGGCCGCCCGGTACGCCTTTGACATCCTGAAAGCGGAAAAAATCACCCTGGGGGTGTTTGAAAACAATGAAGCCGCTGAAAGGTGCTATCGTTCCCTGGGATTCCGGGATGCGGCGGGAAAGAAAGAAACGGTTTATTCCATGCTGGGCGAGGATTGGAAATGCCTTGAATTGGAGCTTCTTCCATAAAGAATGACCGCGCAATTCATTTTATGCAATTTGGAGACGAACGAACATGACGCCTGACAAATGGTTATCCCTGGGCCAGACGGCCCTGGAATTGGGTCTCATCAACGCCCTGACGGTGCTGGCCCTGTTTCTTTCTTATTCCATGCTGAACGTGTGTGACCTGAGTACCGACGGGTGCTTCACCTTAGGCGCGGCGGTTGGCGCGCTGGTGGCGATTGCGGGCTATCCCTGGCTGTCCTTGCCCGCAGCCATGCTGGCGGGCAGT
>CACYDX010000153.1 GCA_902773255.1 Oscillospiraceae bacterium | reverse complement strand
GTTTGCGATGAAGGGCTTCCAGGAAGAAATCAGGCTTGAAGCCCCAAAGAATATCAAAGTGACCGCTGTTTATCCTGTATCAACGGCGACCAACTTCTTCAATGTCGGCGGAAACGGCATAGATGTCGGACGCCCGTTCCCGGTACAGAAAGCGGAACTCGTCGCTGAACGCATGATAGACGGGATCGGGAAAGCAAAGAAGCATGTATATCCATGCCGCATATGGAAACCGTCCAAGCTGCTGATGTCGGTGGTTCCGCAGGTAAAAAGTGTCTACTGGGGCATTGAAAAAAACAGACTGAAACGTTTCCTCAAAAAGAAAGCTGAACTCGAAAACAAGATCGCAGACAAACTTTAGAAAGGAGACCGACATGGCTAATATTCATGACATAACCAGAGACCGCTGGATGCTCTACGGCCCGCTTGCTAAAAAAGGCTATGACTGGTGGTGGCATTCAATGACAGCGGAGAACGCTGAGACCGGTGAACAGAAAGCGTTTTATGTGGAATTCTTTACCTGCAACCCTGCTTTGGCTGAGGACGAGCCGGTGATCGTGTGGAACGATCCGGAAGCTCAGAAGGCAGGCAGGCGTCCGTCATATCTTATGGTCAATGCCGGATTCTGGGGTGAGGAGCATGGCCAGCTGCACAGATTCTTTTCACTCAAGGACTGTCAGATCCATGCAACGGCACCGTACAGCATCGTTGCAGACGACTGCAGGTGCAGTGAGGTACACACTGAGGGACACATCAAGGTAACACCTGAAGAAGCGGCTGCCCACCCTGAGTGGATGAGCGATGCCGGTGAAATGAGCTGGAAGTTTGACATCCGCAAGGAGATAGCTTTCCATGTCGGATACGGTGCCAGCAAGTTTTTCAGGGCAATCAACGCGTTCGAGATGTTCTGGCATGCAGAGGGAATGAAGTCTGCGTTCACAGGCGAGATCACCCTTAACGGGGTCAGATACATACTTAAGCCTGAGACATGCAACGGCTACTCCGACAAAAACTGGGGCGGGGATTTCACAAGCCCGTGGGTATGGCTCTCATCAAACAACCTCAGGAGCATGATAAGCGGAAAGAAGCTTGAAAACAGCGTGTTCAATATCGGCGGAGGCAGGCCAAAAGTGTTCTTCCTGGCTCTCAACAGAAAGCTTCTTGGCGAGTTCTACTATGAGGGCAAGGATTATGAGTTCAACTTCTCAAAGTTCTGGACTCTGTCGCGCACAAAGTTCGACTGCTGGGAGACTGATGACGAGATACACTGGCACGTTCTGCAGACGACAAAGAACGCGAAGCTTGATACTCAGATCAGGTGCTATAAGAAGGACATGCTGAACATTGCGTACGAGGCTCCGACTGGATTAAAGAGGCACAACAGGCTGTGGAACGGCGGCAACGGAACAGGCACGCTGAAACTGTATAAACGTTCACTATTCGGCGGCAAGGAAACACTGATTGACGAGGTATATGCTGAAGGCATAGGATGCGAATACGGCGAATACTGCGACCCGGAATAGAGAACCAAATAACAGCGGCTGCCGGATATCCCGGCGGCCGTACTTTTTTCATCTCATCGCTCAAAGAATCTGACGGTTTTGTCCTTATAGTAGTTGTTTATTCCACTAAACGGATGCTCGCGGAAAGGCAGGTTGAACTTCGTGCTTCCCCGCATGACTGTCTGAGTATGGGTGAATTCCCTGAAACCCCAAACACCGTGATACGCACCCATACCTGAGTGACCTGTGCCGTTGAACGGAGCACCTTTTACCATCATATGGATGCAGACTTCGTTGATACATCCTCCGCCAAATTGCTGGGTTCGCATCACTTTATCCGCCCACTTCACATCATCAGTAAAGATGTACATTGCAAGGCCGTGCTCCCTTGAAGCGATCACTTCAAGGAGCTTGTCGATCTCCTCGTCTTTGTACGGAACGACCGGCAGGATAGGGCAGAAAAGCTCGTGCTGTACGATGGATTCGTCGATGCCTACAGGATAGACAATAGTCGTATCGTATTTACACGTTCCTTCATCACCGCAGCCTCCGAACACTATGCGGTCTTTGTACTGATCCGCTTCCGCGGCACATTTTTTATATGCGGCATCAGATATCAGACGCGGGTATTCAGGATTCCTGTGAGGAATCTCACCGATCTGTTTTATCACGGCAGTCTTCAGCTTTCCCACGAATATATCCGCGACTTCTTCAGCGACCGCGACCTGATTGATATTGATACAGATCTGACCGCTGTTGCAGATCTTAAAGAAAGCGATCTTCCTTGCGGCATCTTCCAGATCAGCATCCTTTCTGACTATGCACCAGTTG
>CACYDX010000152.1 GCA_902773255.1 Oscillospiraceae bacterium | reverse complement strand
TGAACAGGACCAGTAAAAACGAACAATAGACAAAAAGCCCCCTGATGTAGGAAAATAAAGAAACTACATCAGGGGGAAATTGTTATGTCAAGAAAGAAAGGTCAAAAGCAGTATCCGGAAACTGTGAAACAGTTTATACGCAATGAAGTAGCAAAAGGGAGAAGCCAAAGAGAACTTAGTATCAAATACGGAATAAGTCGTTACAGCATCCAAAGCTGGATAGGACTACGACCGGAAACCATCATCCGGCAGGCAGCACCAATGCCAAAAGGACGCCCTAAACAACTCAATACAATCACAGACTATAAGAAGGAAAACAGACGTTTAAAAATGGAAGTTGAATTACTGCGGGATTTTCTCTTGCTCACAGGAAAGGGGTGAAAGCTAAGGTCAAGTATATGGTGATCTACCGTCATAAGGAGAAATACAGCATTGCCGAGATGTGCCGGGTATTAGGTGTCTCACGCAGCGGTTATTACGGATATATAAAACGAATTGAAACACCGTCAAGGGATCTGCCGCTTGCTGAGAAGATCCGTGAATGCCAATCCGAATGCAGGAGCACATATGGGTATCGCAGGGTACATATATGGTTGGAGAGGCAAGGGATCCATCATAATCCAAAAACCGTGCTCCGTGTGATGAACAAGTACAATTTGCTTTCCATTATTAGAAGAAAACGGTATGTGAAGTATGGTGAAGCTCTTCACCGTTATCCTAATCTGTTAAACAGAAACTTCACAGCAGATCGACCTAACCAGAAGTGGGTGACGGACATTTCATACATTCGCACAGGTCAAGGTTTCCTTTATCTTTCTATCATTCGCGACCTTTATGACAACAGTATCGTTGCCTACAAAACAGGGACTGATCAGTCAATTCATCTTGTCCTGAACACAATACGAGAGGCCCGGAGAAATGAGAAGGCCACTGCAGAGTTGCAGCTCCACAGTGACCAGGGCTTTCAGTATACCTCACCAGCGTACTTTAAGCTGTCTCAAGAATATGGTATTACTCCCTCCATGTCAAGACGTGGTAATCCCTACGACAACGCGCCGGCTGAAAATTTCTTCTCCATTCTCAAAACAGAATGCATCAACCGCCAGAAAATATCCACCTTTGATGAAGCTAATACTCTCATTGACGATTTTATCTACTTCTACAACTACCATCGTATTCAGCTAAAAACAAAACTGACCCCGTTAGAAAAACGACATCAGTCTGTTGCCTGAAAACTATATATTTCTACATTAGGCGGCTTTTTTGTGCTGTTCGCACAATCTGGGGCTATGCAGACAGGCGGGCTTTTCTATTTGCTGTTCTGAAAACTGTTCATATAGTGATTATCAGGTTGTTGGTGTTCATTGTGTTGGTATAGGCAATGTCCTTAGCCATCTGAAGCACCATGCGGATGCCCATGTACTTTTCCGGATGCTCCGGATCGGGAGTCCATTTTTTCACCTTTTCGCGCAGATCGAAATGCCTGCAGTCATCTCTGAGACGAAGGATCACTGTATCGCCCTTGACAAGCACCCGCACGTCCATATGATGTGGCTTGCCGTCATTAAAACCGTGCTCTATAACATTTCCTGCCATCTCTTCGACGCACAGCGCCAGTTTGTTGGCGTTTTTTTCGCTGATCCCTCGTTCTGCGCAGAAAGTGTAAGCTTTTTCGGAAAGTCCGGTCACCTCATCCATAGTAGCCGGTGAAAGCTCCAGACGGTCCTCCTCGGGAATGCCGAAATCCTTCGGGAGAAGCATATAAGCTTCCTCGCCGTTTTTGTCTTTATCCTTCTTAATGATAACCGTCAGGAGGATGACTATGCTCAGAAGAGCCTGACCGACCGGGAAGGCGAGCCATACGCCGAATACGCCGAGAAAAGAGCTCAGCAGGTATGCCATCACAGCGGTAAAGGCGGCTTCGATTCCTATGTTGATGAGATTTGCTCCCAGCAGCCTTGAGACGGACTGGCAGTAATTTGCCGCAGATACATTCAGGGCAAGAAACGGGAGACTTACCGCATAACATCTGATCGCGGCAGCTGCCATCCTGCCTGCCTCACCGCCCTGGGGAATGAACAGGGTGGAAAGATACGGAGCACATATGAATACGATCACGGCCAGCACGGAAACTCCGGCCAGTATATCTGAAAGCGCTGTTTTGATAACAGTCTTGAGCCCGTTCACATCCTGTTCTCCGGCCATCATGCCGCCCATTATAAGCACTGCACCGCCTATGCCCCATCCAAGTGCGCCTACGAGGAAAGTAGTGCTGCTCATGGCGGAATAGGCTGTTACGCCCATGTCACCGATAACGCGGAGCAGCAGAGCGTTGAGCAGTACGGGAAGGATCCCGCGGCAGAGCATGCACACCGCGCGCGGAAGGCCGTCTTTCAGCAGCGGCAGAACGGATGCCGGTTTGAACTCCGGCATGGAGAAATGAAACAGACTGTCTTTTTTCAGAAAGTGGGAGAGCACGACCAGAAGGGCTGCGTAATGGCTCACACTGCTTGCAAGGCCCATACCGAAAACACCGCCGCGGAAAACATAAAGGTTCAGCAGATCTCCGGCCACGTCAACGACCGCGCAAACAAAACTGGCCAGCTTTGGTCTGAAGGAGTCCCCATCGAGCTGGAGGATGGGTGTCAGGATAACGAAAAGGATGAATCCGGGGGCACCGATGAAAACTCCGCGCAGATATGAGGCCGTCTCAGCAAATACCTCTTTGCTTGCGCCGCCTGCGCCGAACATCAGTGCGAAAACTGCCGGGAATATAACGCCGGCGAGAGCCAAAAGACCTGAAAGTATTGCACCCAGCAGCACCGTGAGCGAGAATGTGGAGGAAAGGGCTTTACGGTCGCCAGCGCCGATGGCCCTGGTGCACAGATTGGTGCAGCCGACCATCAGTATCCCGCTTATGATCGAAGCGATGCTGTAATAAGGAGCGCCGAGTCCGCAGGCCGCAAGAGCCGTACTGCCGAGAAAGCTTCCGGTAAGGATGCCGTCTATGATAGCGGTCACCGCGCCGGAAAGTTCCGCCACCAGCATCGTAAGCATGGCTTTCTGGAAGAGCTTTCGGGTTATCGCGCTTTCAGTTGTGCTGTTTTTATTTAAAAACATCTTTCTGACCGCCTTCCACAGAACGGATATGCGACACTGTTCTTTCAGAATAACACAGTTATCACTATAGCATAAAAATCACCGGATTTGCAGTCGGAATATCCGAAATGCGTGATAATATCTCAGGGCATATTGAGAAACAGGCCTTTTAGTGGTATATTATGAGGCGTGTTCTAAAAACGTGTTCTGAGGAGATGTGTGTATGAAGTTAGGTATCGTTGGTCTTCCGAATTCGGGAAAAACCACTCTTTTCAATGCGCTCACGGGAGCAAAGGCTGAAACGGGTGCTTATTCCAACGCTGCAGCAAGACCGAATGTCGGCGTTGCAAAGGTACCGGATGAGAGGCTCGACTGGCTTGCCGAATATTACCATCCGAAGAAATATACTCCCGCCACTATTGAGTTCGTGGATATAGCCGGCATAGGCAAGGGGAGCGGCAAGGGCAATGAGCTGCTGAACGTTGTCCGGCAGACAGATGCGCTGGTACATGTGGTACGCTGCTTTGAAAACGAGGAGATCTTCCTTGAAAACGCCGATGCAGCAAGAGATGCTGAAACTCTGAATCTTGAGCTTATCCTTGCGGATATAGAGATAACCGAGCGCCGTCTCGAAAGAGCAAAGAAAAATGCAAAGAGCGGAGATAAGAAATATAAGCACGAGGTCGAGACCTGCGAAAAGCTCATCGAGCATCTTTCCGACGGTAAGCCTGCGAGCAGCTTCGAATTCTCCGAGGAAGACAGCGACATGCTTGCAGATAACGGACTTCTTTCGGTAAAGCCCGTCATATACGTGGCCAATATGGATGAATCCGGCATGGCGGATTATAATAACGATCCCAATTTCCTCTCGCTGAAGGCCATAGCAGAAGAGCAGGGAGCGGCAGTTCTGCCGGTCGCTGCAAAGTTCGAGGAAGATATTGCGGACATGGATCCTGAGGAGGCTGCGCTCTTCATGGAGGAGCTCGGACTTACGGAAAGAGGCCTTAACAGGCTTATCCGCACATCCTATGATCTGCTCGGCTATATCTCCTTCCTTACAGCGGGTGAAGACGATGTTCATGCCTGGACCATAGTCAGAGGAACGAAAGCTCCCAAGGCGGCCGGCAAGGTGCATACGGATATAGAACGGGGCTTCATCCGCGCGGAGATCGTCGCTTTCGATGATCTTAAGGCCTGCGGTACCATGGCGGCGGCAAAAGAGAAAGGTCTTTTCAGGCTTGAAGGCAAGGATTACGTGATGAGAGACGGAGATATCACAAATTTCCGCTTCAATATATAATAACAGAGACTGCAGGATTATTATTAAACACAAAAGGAGTTACTGATATGGCAAGCGATCTGCATTTCAATAACAGTGAAGTGCTCATCTGCTTGAATGGCAGATTAGACCCGGACAATTCTGCACAGCTGAGAGAGCGATTTCAAGCTATAGATCCGGAGGCAGTGTCAAAACTGACATTGGATTTTTCAAATGTCGAATATATTTCGGCAGCCGGCCTGCGGGAACTGATTATTTTAAAAAAGCGGCTGGGAGATAAACCTGTTTTCATCCGCAATGCGTGCAAGCAGGTTGATGAAACTTTGAAATCAGCCGGATACTACAAGTATTTCCAGGCTGAAAAGTCAGATATCAAATGCATCGTTGACGGTTA
>CACYDX010000151.1 GCA_902773255.1 Oscillospiraceae bacterium | reverse complement strand
GTGGGATTCGAAGGGCGAGGGAGTGAATGACATGCCGGTGGCATGTCAGAGCCGAGCCCCGGCCCGTCCGCAGACGGGGAATCCCACCCGCTGCGCTCGATTTAGTACGGGATCGGGTTTGAGCGCTTCGAGCCCAAGGTTATCGCGCTTTTCATTGACACTGTATATTATTTGCCTTTATAATGAGCGAAAGAGGATCCGTATCCGGATTTCACGGCTTTGTTCTTTTTGAGTGTTGATATGACGAAGGAAACACATCGATTTGCGTTGAGCTTTTCAGCCGGCAAGGACAGTTTTTTGGCGCTGAAGAGAATGGTCGAAGACGGCCACGTTCCGGCATGTCTGATCACTTCCGTAATGCCTATTGGCAGATCTCACATGCACGGGCTGAGGATCCCGCTTCTGGAACAGTATGCGGAATCGCTCGGTATTCCGATTCTTTTTGATACGACAAGAGAGAAATTCGACCGCTCCATGGCATTGGAGACAGCCAGGAAAGCAAAAACACTTTACCGGGCTGATGCCAGCTGTACCGGGGATATCTCTTTATCCGGACCAAGAGACTTTAACCTCAGCATCGCTCGGGAAGTGGGAATGACAGGCTTTTATCCGCTGTTCGGCATGGATGAGGAAACATATGTAAGAGAACTGACCGCAAGCGGCTTTACGGTGATGATCAAAAGCCTGTCTGCCGCCCTGGAACTGGATGAACTGGTAGGTACGAAGCTGGATGAAAAAGCGATCTCGCTCCTGGCGCAGAAGGGGGTGCGGCTGACAGACGACACCACGGATATACATACTGTGGTCGTGGATGGACCGTTCTTTCAACATCCGATTTCATATCGATTCGGCGACAGCTTCCATAAGGGCAGGTTTACGATGGTCGATATGCTGCCGGTATCGTGAGGGGTGATTCAGACGGCATGTACTACATTCTCGATCCGACGGTCAGATTAAAGAAGTGGAAGGGTTCACTTCCCTGTTATTCTTATGAAGGCGAGATCGGGCGCAACTTTCTTTCGGAAGCAGACTACGCCCTGCTCAAATCCTGTGACGGCACAACGGAGCTGCCGCCCTGCGACAGCCTTTTCGCATTTGAGGCCATGAAACTGATCCGGCGATGCGGCGAAAGGGAGTTTTCGCTGAAAAACGGTCAGATCCGGGAATATCCGAATTATTACTTCCGCAGTATCGACTGGACTGTCACCGAGAGATGCAATTTCAACTGCCTGCACTGTTTTCACGCTGCGGACAACAGCCGGAATTGGGCGGAGTTTTCCCGCGACGAGGCGTTTGCACTCCTGAGGGAAGCGGAGGAATGCGGTATTCCGGGCATACGCCTCACCGGTGGAGAACCGACGCTGTATCCATATTTCAGAGAGGTTCTGGCGCAGATAAAAGCCAGGGGACTTGTGCTGAAAACGCTGATCACCAACGGAGCGTTTCTGAATGAAGAGCTGCTCCTGTTCATAAAGGAGCTGCACCCGAATGCACAGATCATGCTCTCCTTTGACGGGATCGGCACACACGACTGGATGAGGCAGCAGATCGGAAGCGAGCAGCAGGTCAAACGGGCTATCCGGTTGAGCAAGGCCGCCGGTTTCTATGTGAAGATCAATATGAATGTGAACCGTCGCAACAGCGCGGTTATGTTTGATTCTGCCAGAATGCTGATCGATCTGGGCGTGAATGAGATCCGTATCATCCGAACCACCGAAGCTCCCAGGTGGCAGTTGAATGCGGCGGACAATTCCTTGACGCCGGAAGAGTACTACGATTTTTCCGCTGAATTTGCCGCGCAGTATAAACGCGAAGGACTGCTGACGCCCGTCATCATTTGGCAGAGCCTTGCCCTGCACGGTGAGAAAAAGCTGTTCGCGGTCCTCCCGGTAAAAAACTGCGCGGAGCGTTATCGGGACGATGCGCTCCTGTGCTCGGGCTGGATCAACAAGGTTTCCGTTCAGGCCAACGGCGAGGTCGTACCCTGCGCTCCGTTTGCGGGTTATAACACCCTGCATGGGATATCGTTTGGAAACATGAAACGGGACGGGCTGAAAAAAATCCTTTCGGAGGGACCGTTCGTCGACTTTTTCAGTCAGACAGTCGGCGCGAAAAAACGACACAACGCCCAATGCGCGGCTTGCCCGTATTTTACATGCTGTCAGGGCGGCTGCCCGGCGCTGTCCATCCTCAGCGGAGGCGACGCGCTTGCGCCGGATGCGTACAAGTGCGTCTTTTTTCAGAGAAGGTATTACGATACCTTCCGCAGTGTCCTGTCGGACTGGAGTATCAAGCATCCTCTGCCCCCGGAGCTGCAGAAAGGATAAATCATGGAGCGCATAGGTGTATCTCCCATAAGTTCCGCCGTGTTTCTGGAGCACTCTCTCCGTGCGCTGCGAAAGGAAAAAGTCTTCGGCAGCCTGACGCCTGACGCTTTTTGCCGCGAAGCGGAGACCTTGAAAAAGCTTCTGCCGGATCGTCTTTTCCCGGACGTGTATTTCGATCTCCCGCTCATGGGGGGCGAGCCGGAGGGCATGGCTTTCGTGCTTGACTGCTATGAGCGCTGTTATCTTGAGCGTACTTCCCACGGCGCCTGGTTCTCAGGTCTGGGTGCTGCGGCCCTGTGTGCGCCGGAAAACCGCGACGATTTGCTGGTGTGCAGAATCAGCGGCAGTACACTGTCCTGTCTCACAGTCAGCGGAAAAACGGAAGGCTTTCCGGATATGGACATCTTTCGCATTCCGCCGCTCGATCGTCTCACTGCTCTGCCGCTGCGCTGTCAAACTCAGCCTTGCGAAAACGAGCTCCGGCTGGTCGTCGTCATCGACCGGTCACACGCGAAGGATCGCTTTCAAAACAAGCCGTATAAGGGCGAACTGATGGAGATCCTGCGGTCGGCCGGCTGCGGCACTGAGGCGTTGGAAGCGCTGGAGCGAGCCTCCTTCCTTTGGGGGATCCCGTTTTACCACGCGGAATACGGCTACAGAGAGTGGGCCTCCTGTGTCGACGTAGCCGCCTTTGTCCTCACCGTGCGGGATCGGAAGCTCTGCGACTGCCGTGCCGTTATCCGGATCTCTGAGAAAAGCCAGGTTTTCGCAGGAGAGCGAATGCGCCCCTACCACGCCTATCAATGGCATATCACCGATAATTGTGACCAGCGCTGCCGACACTGTTATCTGTTTGCCGAGGATGCCAGGCTCAAATGTATCTCAACGCCGTGGGAACAGCTGATGCTGACTCTGGATGAAATCGTCGGGGACGCTGCTGCGAGAGGGACTGAGCCGAACATCGCGATCAGCGGCGGCGATCCGATCCTGCACCCGCAATTCTGGCGGTTCGCCGAGGAACTGCACAGCAGGGGCATCCACTGGATGATTTTGGGAAATCCGTTTCATTTGAATGAGGAGGTCTGCCGACGGCTCTATCAGCTGGGCTGCTCTCTGTATCAACAGTCCATGGACGGGCTCCCCGCCTTTCATGACTATATGCGAAAGCCCGGGAGCTTTGCCGCCACACTTCAGGGACTGAAGCTCCTGAACGCAGCGGGAATCAAGACGGATCTCATGGCGACTGTCAGCCGGCAGAACATGGAGGATATTCTCGCCTGTATGGATATCGCCGCGGAGCATCATGCTTACGGGTTTACCTTTGCCAGATATTGCGCGACCTCGCCCGAAAAGGCAAAGGAGAGCTATCCTTCCCCTGATGAATACCGGGATTTCCTGCTTCGGTATTACCGCAAAGCAAAAGAATATCGGGAAAAGGGCTGCCAGACCGAGTTCATGTTCAAGGAGCATCTGTTTACGCTCCTTCGCTATGAGCTGGGCGAATTCCGACCGAGCGAGGCATCCAAAGCCCACCCTGAGCTCATCTTTGGCGGATGCCATCTGGGACAGAGCTGTACGATCCTGCCCAACGGAGACGTGATGGCCTGTCGGCGGATGGACAGTGTGATAGGCAACATCAAAACAGAGAACCTTCATCGCATTCTGACAGGGGAGCTCTGCAAGAAGTATGCGGCGATCGGTGATATCAAAAAGTGTAAGGACTGCGAATTGCTGCAATGGTGCAGAGGCTGCCGGGCCGTCGGTTACAATATGACCGGCGATCTGCAGGGAGCAGACCCCTGCTGCTGGACGTACATTTGAACCCACGGCGTCATATATCGAGGCCTGTAAAACTGCATGCACGTTATTTATTCATTTTGTTGTTTGAAGGAGGTACACAAACATGACAAGGAAGGAAAAAATGGAGCTGCTGCTTTCCAAGGTAGCGGAGGATAAGAAGGAGGCCCTGATCGAGGCTCTCCGCGAAACGACCACCAAGGAGGAGCGCACCGAGGTCTTGAAAAACTTCGGGGTGGAACTGTCCAAGGAGGAATTTGAAGCGATCACGAAAGAAGAGGCAGGCCCGCTCACCGATGATGATCTGGAGAATGTGGCGGGCGGATGCGTTTGCATCTGCTGCGCACATAACTGCGGCCGTGTTTGCGCCCGGTGATGCATACTGCTTCGGCGGTTCCATTCCGGCAAAACTGCGCCGAACCCGATCGCTTCGGGTCGTCGGATCATTCGTGATCTATCCTTCCCGTCCTGTGCGGCCCTCAGACAGCCGATGGTGCCGCCGGGAAAAATGGTTTCCGACACGGGACAAAAATCAACGATTGCTCTCATTTTGTCGGAAAAACAATCTATATCAATAATGAAACAGGTGCCCTATAGGGTGCCTGTTTCATTATTGATATAGGGAGGGATTCGAAAGGCGGCTCGTGGTGAGCTGCAGGTGGCAGGTCGCAACCGCCGTGGCTTTTCCGCAGAAATCCCACCCGCTGCGCCATAAATCGTTTTCACAGAGAAAATCGTTCATTCTGATCACATATAAAGCGTCTTTCGAAACAGGCAGATTTGTGGTATACTCCACCTCGACAACTCGGGATTCATACAGTTTTAGCGTTGGAATTAAAAAATGAGCATACAGAAATACGCAAGTTGGAATCCATGGCACGGCTGTACAAAATACTCCGAAGGATGCCGTTACTGTTATGTTTATCGGCAGGATGAGGCATACGGCAGCCCGGTTTCGTCGGAACAATGCCGCAAAACACAAAACTTCGATCTGCCGGTGAAAAAGAAGCGTGACGGAACGCCGAAGATCGCGCCCGGCACTATTGTCATGACTTGCTTTACCTCGGATTTTCTGCTGAAGGACGCAGATGAATGGCGTGATGAATGCTGGGAAATGATAAAACGCC
>CACYDX010000150.1 GCA_902773255.1 Oscillospiraceae bacterium | reverse complement strand
TCGTCGTAGCGGTGCTTTGAGGATGAATACTCGTCACCGTTTCCTGAGAGAGTAAGGATGTCGATTTTCATCTTTGACTCGCTCGGAAAAATCGACTCAAGCTTGAAAACGTCATTATAGTTGTAGATTAAAAATCTTTGGTCCTTCGTGAAAAGGACGGCATTTTTATCCGTGGGGGAGGAATGCTGCTCGTCGCCAAAAGAAGCCGTGTCATCCTTTGGAAGCTGGTCTGCCTTGATAAGGTCGTTCACAGTAATATCAAGAGCATAGCATATCTTCTGAAGATTTTTCAGAGAGGGAACATTCTGTCCGCGCTCGACTTTGCTTAGGTAGCCTGGCGTCAGCTCAACTTCCTTGGCGAGCGCGTCCAATGTAAAGTGCTTGCGCTTGCGCTGCGTTTTAATTTGCAGGCCGATAGCCTGCGCTTCAAATTCATTCATTTTGATTTCTCCTGTTGTAGTAGGAAAACATCCGCTATTCTCATATATTTTTCATGAGAGGAAAAAAGCGAAGCACCTCAACAATATCTGAGACTTATAAAGCAAAATGAATTGCCTGTCAAGTCAACACGGTCTGATCCACTGCGGATAGAACAGAATCTTTTAAGCAAAACTCGCCCCTGATGGTTCGGGGCGAGTTCTGTTATCACGTGTTTTGTGCCAGAGAGAGCCGCTGGCTATTCCTGATCCCAGTAGTTCAGCGTGGTTCCGATCCCTTGGGCAAGTGCCTTTTGATAGACTTCAAACGCCCAGGCAACATCGTACACGCACTGACCGCCCATAGCAAGAAGGATTTTTTCACTGCTGCTTCTGCGGCCGGGGACTGCACCTCCCACTACCTGGCAGAAGTCTGTGATCATCGCTCTGGGGAGAGCCCCCTTTTCTACGGCTTCAAAGAAGTACATGCCGAGCATCGGCATCGTCTTTTCAAAGGGACGGGGGAGTTCTTCCGCCCATGCTTCGTACATCTTCCAGTTGTCAGCGAACTTAGTGAACGATGCATCGAGAAGCGCATCATCCATCTTCAGGCCAGCCGGCATCGAACAATAAACGCCGTCTTTCAGCCACTCGGCCCGAATCAAAGGCAGCTGTGCCCCGGAAGTTGCCGAATTAACGATGTCCGCCCCGCGTACAGCAGCTTCGATGCTAGTGGTAAGCGTCGTCTTGATTCCGGGATGTGACTGTTTCAGAGCAGCCTGAAGTTTCAGTGCGTTCGTCGGAGTGACCGTGCAGATACGGATCTCTTCAATATTTTTACAGGTCTCGAGGATGCCTTCACAGCATGATGTCCCGATAGCCCCCGCACCGATCAGAGCAAGGATCTTTGAATCGGGCCTTGCTAGGTATTCAGCGGCTAATCCTGCGACAGCGCCGGTACGCACGGCACTGATCTTTGTCGCTGCAACGATGGCAAGCGGCATTGAAGAGTTCACGTCGTTCAGCACTACGGTATGGATGGAACGCGGCAGTCCGACTGCGAGGTTGCCTCGATTGGAGCCATACCACTTTTCACCGGCTACGTTAAAACGTCCACCAACATAGGCCATCATTGCCATAAAACGGCGATCAGGGCCGTTCTTCGGCATATTTGCAAAATTGCCGCTTTCCGGGAAGACCATTTCCTGACCGTGGGAGTTAAAGTTTTTTCCTCCCATGACGTAATCACCAGCATACATCAGGCTGAACACGTCTTTCATGGTCTTTATGCAGGAGCGAATATCACCCGCACCCGCGGCGATTGCCTGATTTTCGTTAAGGAAGAGAAGGTCGGCTTTCTGGTTCATGCACTCACGCATCCTTCCCTTTAATCATGAGGAACTTTGCCGCGCTGCGAAAGCGGAGCTGTATACCACATCTTGCCAACCACGGCAAGAATGATGCAGGCAACCGCAAGGGCTCCGGTGACGGCAGCAACATACCAGCCCTGTCCGTTGATGAGCATGGCCGGGACGATGGACCAGATGATCGCCTCGACAAAGTACATATACGGAGTCATAGCTGTATCTTCAACTGCGCAGCTCTTATTCTCAGGATCGACAATGCGCAGCAGGATAAAGCCGATGGCGAACACTCCGGTGAACTGGCCAAACACGAAGATCGAACGCTCAAACCAACTGTCCTTGTTCATCTTGTAGCCGAACGGGATCATAACGATAAACGTGCAGAGGATACCAACACCGACAAGAGCCAGCAGAGGTACG